>JAXGIH010000032.1:0-17342 GCA_040770845.1 Cloacimonas sp. (SeqCode) | reverse complement strand
GAGGTTTTAATGTCCGATTTATGGTTTAAGATTAAACAAATAATCACTTTGATAGTGTTTATTGCAGTTTTATCACTATTAGGTATGATTAGTGGTAATCCTACTATGATTGTTGCTTATGGTGTCTTTTTTCTGGTAGTTGTAGCAATTATGTTTTATTTAACGCGAAGGCGTCAGCGCCATTTTGAGAAAGTTAAAGAATCTTCTCAACTTTTTAGGAAGATTTTTGGCGTCCTGCTAATGATTCTAGCTTTGATAACTCCACCGGTAATTATTTTGCGCACTAATCTGGTAACCCTTCCCGAAACAATAGAAACAGGTACTGCTTTAGGAATTGTATGTGGTGTAACTGTTTTGTTTATAGTTTTAACCCTATTGGCTGTTTATTTCATTAATTATCGTGGCAGACAGGTTAGCAACAGAGTTATCGGTTATATGCTTTATTTGATGGCAGAAACATTGTTCACGGACTTTTAATGAGCAGAGTAGAAAAGACAACCATTGGCATCGGTTCTGTATATTATGTAGCCCTGATTGTTTTAATTCTTTCCTACAGCGGATACGGGTTATTATCCAATAAGGAATAATCTGCTTTTAACGGGATATTATAAGTTCACCGAAGTATTTTTCCTGCGGTGAAAGGGTTTTATTTCAGCAATGGCTTTCAGTTCTATTTCCCGGTTTCAGAAAACCTTATCTACCGTCTGGGAGGTGATAAATACAGGACTTTTATCCATATTTATCTTTCACCAGGCGAATAGTTGGCGAAATTCTGTCTGCAAAATCGCATCCTGTTAAAGTGGAAAACGGAGTTCTTTATGTTGCCGTTCAAAATAACACCTGGATGCAGGAACTTATTTTGCTTAAAGATGATATAATTACCAAATACAAATTTGTCTATGAGGAGGAGATTGCTGAAATTGTTTTTCTCATCAGCAGTCCCAAAGAAATGCAAAGACGCAAATAGCCCCTTCACTTTTAGCAACGGATTTTGGAAATCTTGATTCGAAATTGCTTCTCTGAGAGCAACGGAGCGGATATCCTGCATTTGGATATTATGGATGGTCACTATGTGCCCAATTTAAGTTTCAGTTTTCCTGTAATTAGAACTATCCGTTTTTTAAGCAAACTGCCTTTAGATGTTCATCTAATGGTTACTAATCCCGATTTTCATATTTCCCTATTACTGGATATGGATGTGCAATGGGTCAGCTTTCATCGGGAAACATTCTATCATAGTCACCCAGCTTATTCAGACCTTAAAAGAAAAAGGGATCAAAACCGGGCTGGCATTAAATCCCAGGGACTCCTAGGCACTTTGAGAGCCCTTTTGCCTGATTTGGATTATATTTTGGTGATGAGTGTAAATCCTGGTTTCCGTAGGGGTATTCCTTCTGCCATCTATAAAATCTGGGATTTATTTAACCTGCGGAAAAAGAATAATACCGTTATCTGATAGAAGTTGATGGTGGAGTTACTGCCCAACAACGCTAAAGCATTAAAGAAGCAGGAGCTGATATTCTGGTTTCTGCCTCCTATATTTTGCAGTCACGATTATAGCAAGGCAATTTCCGCTTTAAGAAATGCCTGAACATATTAAGGATCAATAATGTTTGAAAACCTATCTGAACGCTTGGATAAAATTTTCCGTAACCTGCGGGGAAAAGGATATTTAACCGAAGATAACATAAAAGCGGGTTTGCGCGAAGTCCGAATGGCGCTTTTAGAAGCCGATGTAAACTTCAGAATTGTGAAGAATTTCATTGCTGAAGTGGAAAAACGGGCTTTGGGTGTAGAAGTTATGAAGTCCCTTACCCCGGGTCAGCAGGTTGTAAAAATCGTTTATGAACAGCTTGTTAACCTTATGGATACGGAAGGTTTTCAGTTTAAGGTCTATAATAATCGCCTCACCAAAGTGATGTTAGTTGGTTTGCAAGGTTCAGGAAAAACAACTGCTTGTGCCAAGCTTGCCGCTTTTTATCGGAAAAAAGGCATTAAGCCGATGCTTGTTGCCTGTGATATTTATCGTCCGGCAGCAATTGACCAGCTTAAAATTTTAGGCAAACAAATAGGCATTCCTGTTATATCCGAAGATACCAAAAATGTTCTTAAAATTGCTGATTCCGCTTTAGCACAGGCAAATAAGGAAATGGTTAATCTGCTTATATTTGATACTGCGGGTCGTCTTCATATTGATGAAACGATGATGGAAGAAGCAGCAACCCTAAAAACACATATAAAACCCGATTATATATTTTTTGTAGCGGATGCAACAACCGGACAGGATGCCGTTACAATTGCCAAGGACTTTTACGATAAACTTGCCTTTGATGCCGTTATTTTAACTAAACTGGATGGCGATGCCCGCGGTGGAGCAGCTTTATCCATTAAAGCAGTTACGGGAAAACCGGTTGCTTTTGTCGGCATCGGGGAAAAAATCAGCGATCTGGAAATTTTTTATCCCGATAGAATGGCAAGCCGTATTTTGGGAATGGGCGATGTTTTAACCCTTATTGAAAAAGCGGAAGAAGCAATGGATATGGAAGCAGAGGAAAAACTTGCCCGCAAAATGCTGAAAAATCAATTTACTTTAAATGATTTCCTCCAACAATTACAAAGCATCAAAAAAATGGGTTCTCTGGAATCAATTATCCGTATGATTCCCGGCTTGGGGCGCAAACTTCCCGCCGATTTGAAAATTGACGATAAAGCACTAAAACATATAGAAGCAATTATTCAATCAATGACCGAAAAAGAACGCGAGCATCCTGAAATTATTAACGGCAGCAGACGTCTCCGTATTGCTAAAGGATGCGGACTTAGCGTTACTGAAGTTAACCGGTTATTACGCCAGTTTGAAGATATGAAAAAAATGCTGAAAAAAGTCAATACCCCTCAGGGAAGAAAACATATAGAACGAATGATGGGAGGAAATAGACCGGAAATTTAATCAATAGCTTCGTGATGAGCAGGATTACCCGATTTTGAATGCTGTATGAAAAATAAAGAATCAATATAAACAGTAAACCAGGGAAAACTAATCAAATTTAATGTCTTTAATCTATGAACTCCCAAAGAGCAATATAATGAAAGAGAAAGAACGCATAAAATACCCTTTCCGTTAAAACGATTTTCTACATAACTCTTTGCATGGTAATGAGATAATGCCTCTCTGATGTTCTTCTTCACCGGGTTAAAACCCGTTGTTAATACCTGTCGTTCCTACGGAACTCGTTGTTGGGAAAGGAGATAATGACTATCCTGCTTTCCTAATCACCGGGTTAAAACCCGTTTTTAATACCTACCCTTCCATTATAATTCATCAAGTGATATTATATATTTTCCGAAATGATATAAGTTACGATGAACTACAAGATGTTGTTCTTTCGCAAAGAAACAGCAACTCTCCTAATCTTCTCTGAGAGGTTCAAAATCCTCCGGAATTCTTCCTTCCAAGCTGTCAATCATAAATTGGGCGGAATCATTAAGGTCACCGGTAGGGTATTTTTGGAGAAATTCCTTAAAAAGTTGCAGAGCCAGGTCTTTTTGTTTCATTTCTTCGGCAATTAGGAATGCCTTCATAAAGGAAGCTTTATAGTCATCGGAGTTATTTTTGTAATTATTAATAATTTGGTCATAATACATAATAGCATCTTTGAAATTGCGTTGTCTGGCAGCATTATCAGCATAGTTGAAAAGTTCTTCTGCAGTCATAGTAAGGGTAATGCGTTCAGGATATTTTTTCATATTGAATTCCACGAAGAGGTCTTCCGTAACTTCTTCCATTTTAGCTTTTTCTTTTTCGGATTTTATCATTCTTCGTAATTGGGTTTCTGTTTCTTCTTTGCTTTTATAGGAACTGGGTGTTTCTTTCAGAGTGCGGAAGAAAACAATATCTCCTCTGGCGGAAGTAAAAACAGGGCTTAAATAACCAACCGGATTATTCCAAATTTGACTGGAGAATTCGGCATCCTGTCCAATTCCGGTAATAATTCCATTATTGTATTGATGATCCAAAATGGCATTTTCCGGTTTAAGAGAATATTTTTTAATAATTTCCTGCATTTTTTGTTCATTATGTTTCTTGTATGCTTTGCTGTATTTTTTCCAGGCAGTATTGGCATCTTTTTTATTATCAAAGAAGAGCACTTCAATAGTTCTATATGCAGGAGTGGAAAATCTTTCTTTTTCGCGTTCATAGCGTTCAGCAATTTCTTCGTCTGTAATTTCTATGGTGTCGGAAACCAGTTTTTCAAAGGCACGGCGCAGGACATAAGATCTTTTTGCTTGAAGATAATCTTCATTTTCGGAAAAATATTTTTCATAGCCATTAGCTTTAGCTTCCAGATACATAAGACCCTGTGTAAGTTCTTGCTCTATAAGCAGATTAATTCCCCCACCCTTATTTATAAAAAGCTGTTCCTGAGGAGAAAGTTTATCAAAATTCTGCAGTAATTGACGCACAGTATATTGTAAACTCGGTTCGCTGGAACTTACGATGATATTATCCAGAATGGGTTTATTACTGTTTCGTTTATTAGGATCCAAGCTAATGGTATTTACGATAGCGCTGTCTATAATTACAGCATACTTAATTTTCAGATTGTCCGTTAAAGCATTTAGCAGTTCTCGTTCTTTCATAGGACGAACACGCTGTTCAATTTCGGGCTTAACTTCGTTAAAATCCTTTTGGTAACCTTCAATCCAGTCCACTATTCTTAAAATATGCCAACCGTAATCGGTTTTTACGGGACCAATAAAGTTAAGGGTATCCACTTGAGCATTGCGAATAATGTTTTCCAATTCAATATCGTTGCCAATACCTGGAATATTACCGTTTAAACGGACATTTTTAATTCTGCCTTTTAAACCCTTGGCATAACTATTTTGGTTATATGTATCGGAGACAGTTGCAAAAGAAATACCTTTTTTCAATTCTGCCAATGCCTTTTTTGCAGCATCTTCGTTTTCGGCTTGGATATAATCAATAGTGACATAAGGATATTGGTAGAATTGTGATAGATTTTGATTATAATAGGAAAGCAAATCGTCATCAGTAATAAATACTAAATCAGATACATTGCGTTTATAATATTCCTGAATATAAAAACGCTTTTCTATGGCAGAAATATGTTCCAAAACGATAGGATCATTTTCCAAACCCATCTGCCTGGCTTTTTGGTAAAAAACCTCTTCGGCAGCAATAGCATTTAGCACTTCCATCTGCCCACCCACAGTTTTATACCGTGATTGATACTGAGGAGGCAGTTTGGAAATTTTGAGTTCAATATCCTTACGGGTAATAACTCCACCGTTATATTCTGCTAATATATCCGAATCGTTATTTGAGTTATTTTTACTTAATGTAACGGGTACATTTTCTGCTGTCAAAAATATACTGACGAGCATCAATACAATTCCCAGGTAAAAATGTAGATGACGGGACATTCTTATACTCCTTATCATATTGCTTAAAATAATAGATGTCACATTTATAAAAGGGCAGAAGAAGTCAAGACATTTATAGAAACATAAACTGATAACAAAACATCGGTTTTAATTTTTGCTGAGGTTTTGGCACGCATTGTGCATTATAGAAATAATAAAAAAAAACAATCCCATAGGAGGATAAACAAATGCTCAGGAAACTGAAAAATCAAAAGGGTTTTACCCTAATTGAAATCTTAGTGGTGGTTATTATTGTAGCCATTTTGGCTGCATTGGCAGTTCCCCGCTATCTGCGTTATGTAGAAAAATCCCGTAGTACAGAAGCACAAACTGCAATAAACACCATTCGTAAAACCTACGATATCTATATGCAAACCAACGGAACCACAGAAGGTTTTTCTATGGAACAAGCATTAAAAGAAGCCAGTTTGGGTGAAAGTACTCTTAAAAACTGGAAATTTGAAGTTGTCGGTAACCCCCCGAAAAAATTTATTGCTACTTCCACTCAGGACTTTGCTGGTGGTGAAGGAAAACAGGTTTGGTACGATGTTACCGATGCCAAATTCCATGGTTACGGAATTGATACTTGGACTGATCCCGAAACCGGAGGAATGGAAACTGACTAACTCTTAGGAGGACAGTAAATTGACAATCCATGAATTACTGCGCTTTACTGCAGAAGCAGGTGCGTCTGACCTTCATATAGCGGCTGGCTCACATCCTATGGTTCGGGTAAATGGCAGAATGAAAAAATTAAATCTGCCAATTCAAAGTCCGGAAGAGGTGGAAACACTTGTTTACGGAGTGATGAACGAATCACAGCAAGCTCTTTAAAAGAATTTGGAAATTGACTTTTCCACGAAATTGAGCAATGATGTCCGATTCAGAGTGAACGCTTTTCACCAGATAAAATGGTGTTTCCTGTGCTTTCAGAGTGATTCCTAATGAGATAAAGAGTTAAGGAGGAACGCATCTGGCCCGATATCTTAAAACGCTTAACGACAAAAGAAAAAGGGCTGATTCTGGTTACAATTTTAATCTACAGGAAGCGGAAAATCAACTACTTTGGCTACAATGATTGATACTATAAATGATAGCCGTAACTGCCATATTATTATCAATATTGAAGACCCTATTGAATTTGTCCACCGCAGTAAAAAACAGCTTAATCAATCAGCGTGAACTGGGTCATGATACCTGGAGCTTTACAGCTGCTTTAAGAAGTGCCTTGCGTGAAGAATTTCCGATGTGATTTTAGTTGGTGAAATGCGTGATCTGGAGACGGTATCTTTAGCATTAACAGCTGCTGAAACAGGTCACTTGGTTTTTGCTACTTTGCATACCGGAAGCTGCACAAAATCCATAGACCGGATAATAGATATGTTTCCTAAGGAACAACAACAGCAAGTGCGTTCAATGCTTTCGGAATCTCTGGAAGCGGTTATAGCACAAACTTTGTTACCAACTAAAGATGGTAAAGGTCGTGTTCCGGCTGTAGAAATAATGATTGCTAATGCTGCTGTGCGAAATCTGATCCGTGAAGAAAAAACCTATCAGATACCGTCTATAATTCAAGCAAGCACTAAAGAAGGAATGCAAACCAGAGATCAATCGTTGTATAACCTGGTAATGAATAATCTGATTGAAAGAACAATTGCTGAAGAATTTGCGGATAATCCTAAACAATTTGCTACAGGAGCAGGTTTTTAGGTATGCCGAAAGATATTTATATCCTACCTGAGAACAATAAAACAAAAAAAGCAAACGGAGTGTTTAGTTTGCTGAGTTCTCAGGGAGGGTATAGTTTGGCGGAAGTCCTGGTTGTAGCAATAGTGATGGCTGTAATGATTATAACGATATATATTGGAATAATGTATGCCGATAAGCAAGTAACCAAAAATTATCGTCATAGAGTTGCAACTCTGATGCTTACAGGTGAACTGGAAAAGCAATATACTCTCTATATGAAAGAGGGTATCTTTCGCCCCTTCACAAATATGCCCGTAATAATTGAACAGACGGATGATGTGACTCAGAATGGAACTATCTCCATATCAGCCGGTAAAGATAGGGAAAATTATATGAGCGGAAATTATGATTTTACCTACTTGATTGGCGAAATCAGATGGATTGATCCTGCAACGGAAAAAGAACACTATGTCCGTTTGCGAGAAGATTTTTACGAATAGGGATGGATGATGAAGCGAATGATATTTAACGAGAAGGGATTTACATTAACAGAAACGGTTGCAGTTATTGCAATTTCTTCTTTGCTGATTTTAACAGCCGCTGTAGGAATTGGCGTTTTCTTTCGTAAATATCAGGAACTGAGCGTTATGTGGATTTACAAAAGGATATGGTTTTTTTTAAATGTCTTAAAATACGGCTTGGTTCGGTGCTCGGATATTGAATTTATGGGAATTACCAGTGCCCGTGAGCTTAAACTTATTAGAATGACAACTATTCCAGGTGTCAGTAAAGGAATAGAAATTAAGCCCTGATTTCAGACCTCTATCCTAATGATTATGTGAGATATTATTTTGATGACGGTTTTATAAAAACAATACAGACATCGTGGAACAGATTCATCATCGCCTACTATTCTTTTTCCCTGAAAAAGGTTTGGAAAGATAGGGTGATTATTGAGGACTTCTTAATTATGTGATGCTGCCAATGCTAATAACGCGATTTTCAATATAGACCGAATGAAAAGCTCTGTAATAAATGTTGATTTCAAAGCCAAGGTTAAGATTCGCCAAATTAATTCTAAAAGTGTGCATTATAAAACAAAGCTATGTGGCGATGAAAAATATGGAAAGACCATCTCCGCTAAATTAAATTTAGAGGTTTAATATTATGATAAACATCCTTAAAAGCGAAAGCGGAAATATTGCCATTGCACAAGTCTTTGGTTGTAATTGAGCAAATGAGTGTTTAACTATGTCCAGTATTGCATTTCGTGATACTATGGCTACAATGGCAGAACTGGAAGACATTCAATGTATTCATTTTCTTCGGACAGAAGCAAGTAGAGGTGAAGAAGTATCTGAAAGTAGCTGCTGGGCTGCGATCCTGAAATTGTAGGAGGAGTTAGAACACCGGAAAGAAAATTGGGATGAGAGGAAGCGACTTCCAAAAAACATACAAAATGCAATCCCTTATTAATAAAATATAAAAAGAGTTGAGCCAGAAGTTGTAGAAGTTGGAGGCGAATCCAGGCGAGCCAAACAGTGCCAGTACTACTCATTATAAAATTAGGTCTTTGGTAGAAGGAAAAACGGGAACTTCCGATGTATATTATGGAAGAAAAAAAATCTGCCGCTAACCCGTAAATATGGAGAATTATCTTTAGTTCAGGATACGTGGACCTGTCTTTATGTATTTTACTGATAATGAAATGTCTCCCAATGATACGAATGTCTATTTTTATGGCTATGATGTAATAAACGGTTCCGTCCATAGCAATACCGATATTCAGATAAAACAGTTAGGAGGTGGAAATAATACATAAAGCCTACCTTTTTAGCTTTAGTAACTACAGCAGGAGAAACAATCTACCCCAGTTCCTATCCCGAAGAAGCTATCTGGGGTGGTTTAATTGAACATTATGATGAATATGAATTCCCGGAGAATATGATTGAAATCCGTCAAAATGGACAAAGAGTAGGCCCATCATATAGCGAAGACAGGATAATGGTTATAGATATAGATGATTACAATGTATCTGGTTGGCAGGGTAACATAACTTACAGGCGCCAACAGATTCCTTTATATCTGAATAATTATCCCAATGGTTATCCTTTTGCTCCTGGTTCGGAAACTGCTATAAATCGTTTTCCTACAACTGATACAACCTGGGTACCGTTAGCTCCATTTAGTGCACATAACGGAAGAGCTTACTATGTGGAAAGTAAACTTTGGATAAAAGGGACAATCAGGGGTTTTCAAACCTGGGCTTCTGCGGATACGATGTGGTTGATTGGAGATTTATTATATGCAGGTACTCCCCGAGGTAGCGATCCATTGTCCAACACCAGGGATATGTTAGGTTTAGTATCGGAGAAATCCATTATTATAAAATATGCCTATCGCAATCCTGCTGATTCTCTTCGTATCCATACTAATATGGGTTCTGATAGTTCCAATCCGGTAGGCGGAATCTGGATTTATGCTGCTATGGCAGCTCTTGGAAAAGGAAATGGTAATAGCTTTGAAGACGGGGTCTTTACCTTTGAATATCAACATCCGCATGGCTCAATTCCGGCTGTAAAATTCAATCCTTCAACCGATAATCCGGATGTAGGACCTATTGTATTTGATATGATTGATCTGCATCGTAACTATTGGCCTCAAACATCTGCTCATCCCTGGCCCCCCTTATTAGATTTTCCCTGGTATAATCCTATTTGGCCTGAAGCCAAACCTTATATGGAAAGGGGAACGATAAGTATTTGGGGAGGAGTTAATCAACGTCGTCGTGGTTTTGTTCATAGAAGCACAAATGATACTGAATATCCTTCAAACAGCGGTATTTGGAATACTCCAATAGATATGTGCGGTGGACCTTGTTCAACTACCGCAACTTTTGTTCAGCTGTTCCAAAATCCTAATGTAACTGTAACTTTGCAGTGTCAGCACTATCCTGGAGCATCAGGAGGGCAAATTGGTTATAAAAAGAACTATAACTATGATACCCGAATGTATAGAGTTAAACCACCTTTTTGGCCCTATTTCAAAAAGCAGGGAGAACGGTTACCCTTGGAACAGGGAAGCTGGTATTTGAAGAAACCGCCTAAGAGCTTAATATAGAAACAAATAAAGTAATAAATAATGAAAGATAAAGAGGAAGAATGAAGAAAAAAAAACAACCTCGATTCAAAGAAACCGTGGGAATTGATATTGGAACTCACAGCATTAAAATTGTTCACCTGAAGAAATTGCATGAAGGATTTAAACTGCTGAACTATGAAATTAGCCCCACGGTTGCTACCGGAACTGAATATATTCCCAGTGATTTACTTCCGGAGCGTTATGGACCCGTTCTCTGTGAAATGCTGAACACACTAAAAATTAATCCCAAACGAATTCAGCATTTGGTTACTTCCATCGGAGGTGATAATACGAGTATTAAACAAATCAAAACCATCTTTCTCCCTGATGAGGAACTGGAATCGGCTCTGTTTTTTGAAGCTAAGAAACACATTCCTATTAGTGGGACAGATATGATTCTGGATTATCAGGTCATTAGTTTGGAAGAAAAAACCAACAATATGAATATCCTGCTGGCTGCTACGTTCTAAAGAGGTCTTGAACGAGCATACAAATGTTTTAATGACTGCTGGTTTAACACCCAATATTGTAGATATTGATTCTCTGGCTATTGTAAACAGCTTTATTCTGAATACTTTTGTGGAAGATGGAGTTTATATTTTGTTAAATCTTGGTGCGCATAGAACAAATATGATTATCTGGGGACCCAATGCCAAATTATTTGCTCGTGATATTCCTTACGGCGGTTATAATTTTACGCGGGATATTATGCGTAAGAGACAGCTGGAATGGGCTGAAGCTGAGCACCATAAACTGGAATTTGGTTTGGGGGATAATCCTGCCGTAGAAAATGTTCAAACAGTTAGTATGCTTGATATTACCGAGAAACCTACCGAGGATTCCATTGTGGATGAAGTTCGTCGTTCCTTGCGCTTCTATGTTAAAGAAGCAGGTAACAGTGATTTCCGCAAAATCTATTTAATGGGCGGAACTGCCAAACTTAAGGGTTTAAAAGAATTCATAGAAGAAAAAGTAGCAATTCCGACGGAGATTTTTATGCCCTTTATCAATGTGGAAATGCCGGAAAAATTCCAGGACAAAAAAGACCCCCAACTTGCTTTGGCAATAGGGCTGGCTATGCGGTTGGAATAAGGGAGGATTTTTCTGATGGAACCTACATTTTATTTTAAAATCAACCTGAATAAATATGGTGAAATGCGTTTGCAAGCCGAACGCGAAAAAAAGCAATTTATTAATGCTGTAATAATCTTTGCTGTTGGGCTCGTTATTCTTATTGCGGCATGGATTTACATCAATGGGATGATTAATACAAGAGTTGAAAACCGACAGAGATACCTGAATGAATTGCAGAAAGAATTGGCAAGCTATGAAACAAGTGAGGACTATCTTTCCAGTAAAGACCTTGATAAGCTTGCGGAAACATTTAATAATCGTATCTTCTGGGCTAAAAAAATGGTTGCCTTAAGTAATGAGATAAATGAAAAGCTGGCGGTGAGAAAATTCACCTACAATAATGGTGTCCTTACTCTTAACGGCATTACCGAAGTTGATAAAAATGTAAAAGAATTAGATTTAATTCAGAGTTTTATTGATCGGTTAAAAGCCAATGAAGAAATCAGTAATGATTTTCCCAGAATCAAATCGGGCTTTATAACCCGACAGATTATTAAAGATACTGCTATTCTGGAATTTGTAATTGAATGTTATAGCAAAGAAGCATCTGGGGGAGGAATACGATGAGAGAAAGATACCTGATATTCATTCTGTGCATCTTGCTGATTACAATACTGTTCTTTATGTTTACCATAAACAGTGTTACTGCAAAACAACATAAGATTAAAGAACTGGATAGAAAAATAAAAACTGCTCAGGAAAAACTAAACAGTGCACGGATTATGAATCCAGCAATTAAGCCAGTTTTCCCGTATTATAGATAATAGTTTAACCAGGGAAGCCAGTTTTAGCTTTGATGAAATTAATGCTTTTAAGACCACCATTGGCCGTTTGGCTGACCAGCGAACTATTACTATTAATAAACTTTCCGACAGCAATAAATTCTCACTTCCAGGTTTGGTAGAAACAACATATAATCTGGAACTGGAAGCTACTTATGTGCAAATCGGACAGTTTATATCCGATTTGGAATCTATGGATAATATTATTAAAATCCAAGCATTGGATATCAGCCCGCTTGCAGCTTCCGATAAAGAAGTTACAGATATCAATGCTCCCAATCGTTACCGGGTTACTATAGAGCTTTCGGTGTTTAAAGTGAAACGGGAGGCATAAGATGCAACAGAAATTTATGAAAGACCTGGCAATAGCTCTTATAGTTCTCTCGCTTTTTGTTATGGCGGTCCGACTTGTAGGTTTGTACACAACTTGGACTAACATACCCGAAAAATCAGTTCATACTAGAGAATCGGTTTCAGATACATTGCTTACTATGATTAAATCTATAGAAAATTCTATCCAAGACCGTAAAATGTTTGTATTCAATTCGTCTAAAGACCCCTTGCGTCAAGGAAACATCATCAAGGACAAAGTGGATAGAGAGAAAGAATACCAGGAAATGTTGAAAAACACTTTCCGTTTAGCCGCTACGGCTCGTGATGAATATGGCAATAAAATAGCTTATATTGAATATCAAGGTGAGCTTCTTGAAGCACACATAGGAGATACCGTGAAAGGACGCCATATTTTAGATATCCAAGATAATAGTATCCGCTATAGTTATAATGGAACAATTACTACTACAGAACTCGCTCCCCGACCTGCCAGACCAATTGAAGAAACGACTTATGGTAGTGGCACAAGCGGGAATTGGTAATTAAATATAATGAT
This sequence comes from Cloacimonas sp. (SeqCode), assembly GCA_040770845.1. Lineage (GTDB taxonomy): Bacteria > Cloacimonadota > Cloacimonadia > Cloacimonadales > Cloacimonadaceae > Cloacimonas. The sequence continues at coordinate 4,259 of JAXGIH010000032.1, read as the reverse complement.
ACTGGGAGTAAATATGAAACACATTAAAAAATTCAAAAGTCATTTCGCACTTATCCTTATACTCTCTTTTCTGGTTTGTATACCCCTGAGTGCTCAACCCAAAAGAGACCCTATCCTGGATACAAAAGTGACTTTTAACGCAGATGATGCAACTCTTTCATCGGTGTTTAAAGCTCTTTCCAAATTGAGCAACACTAATATTGTTTTGTCGGTTGAGCAAGCAGGAACAGCAGAGAAAGAAGAAAAAAGAGTTACTATTAACATTAAAGATGTACCGGTTGAAACAGCTGTTTCTCTGGTTGCAAGTTCTGCCGGCTTATCTTATCGGGTAATCGGGTCCAACACTTTCCTTGTGGGACAAAAACAGAACATAATGGAAGAAATCGGTGAACGTAGTAACATCATTTTTCTGAACAATCTGGATGCCAAGAAAGTTAGTGATGCCCTTCAAAATACAAGTGGAAAGATTACACCCCTAGAAGGACAAAATGCCTTAATGGTTTATGGCAATCCGGAGACCTTCAAAGAAATAGAAAAATTGGTTAAATCAATTGACATACAACAACAACAGATAGACATAAGAGTCCGGTTAATTGAAGTTCACCTTAATGAAGCAAAACAAATTGGAGTTGACTGGAGTAAACTAAATCATTTAACTACAATTCTGGCAGAAGATCCTGTAAACCAATATGGAACCGGCTTGCCATATAATTATGCTGACGCCACAGGTTATTTACCACATGGTGATCCTACTGATTTTGGAGTTATTCCTGATGAACAATATTTTCAGCGTATAAACGGTTTTAATGATATTGGACATTTCAGCCGTCAGCTAACTGCTTTTGATGTTACTATTGACTGGTTGCTGGAAAATAATGCTGCTCAATTGCTTACTGATACAAGGGTTACAGCTTTAAATGGAGAACTTGCCACTATGCATATTGGAGAAGTAGTTCCCTTCGTCGTTACAGATAAGGAAAATCAGCTGCAGGTAGAACGTTCTGAAACAGGTATCATTCTCAATGTTACACCTAAAGTAAATAAAGACGGTAATATTACAATGAACATCAATCCAGAAGTAAGTTCAGTTACAGAACTGGTTGGAGGGTATATACCCCGCACTAAAGTCCGCAGAGTTTCTTCGGCAGTAACTGTTCCTAACGAGCATAAAATAATTGTTGGTGGATTGCTAAATTCCAATATTACGCAAAAGATTAACAAAATTCCTTTGTTGGGCGATTTGCCTTTAATTGGCAAAATATTCCAGCATAGATATGAAATGGTAGAAAACACCGATTTGATCATAGAAATAACTCCTCGGCTTGTTTCTATGCAGGAAACCGCTCCAACACCAAAATTGGATAAGCGTTTAACCCGAACTCTAATTCAATATGAAGAAAGAAAAGGAGATAAATGAAAAAGTATAGCTCCTTAATGTCAATTCTTACACTCTGCTGATCATCCTGGTCAGTTTCAGTGCAAGTTGTGATAAACGAAATCCTCCGCCAATTTTAGCTCCGGTTCCTTACCTCCGTCCGCATCACAGGAAAGGTATATAACCAGAATGACAGCTAATCCGGATAGAATTTATGCCGATTACAACATCACTTACTCTATTGTTTCTGCGGAAATAAAAGATGGTGAGGGTTTTGGAGTTCCTAATCAGATGGTAAAATTTAAAACCAATCTGGGCAGGATTATTTCTGATGTTCCTACCGATAGCAGCGTTATGGCTAAAACTACTTTCTATGATGACGGAGATATTGGTATCGCTACTATTTCAGCCATAGTTTCGCAATTATGATGCCAGTGGTGATACTTTAATCTGGCAGGATTCCACTGCAATAACTGTGGAAATCAGAAATTCCTCCGGTTGAAAATGTTGAACTGAAACTTAAGGATCTTTGCTCCACCTATACAATGTCTATTATGCAGGTGATAACTGTAACTGCAATTACTACGAATGCAGAAGGGCAAGAGGTTCCCAATAATACATTAGTAACTTTCAGTTGTAACGAAAGGAGTTACTTTGTAGATAGTGGAGGTAATGAAATTGGCACAAGTGCCATAGTAGGAACCTATAATGGACGAGCTACGGTAAAATACAATTCCGGAACTCGTGCCACAACTATGCGGGGAAGAACCAGCAATGATTACAGCAACAGTTAGGTGTTTCCGATACTAAGGAAATAACAGTTGAACCAGGAAATCTACCAATATAAGATTAAAAACTTATGTACGGGTGGATAATGAACTTGTAGAAACAGATACAAGTTCTGTTAACAGTCCTAACTGGATTTTTGTTCAAGCGAAATTAACAGATATTTACCATAATGCTTGTCCCTATCAACCGGTTAAATTTTCCACAGATATAGTTCTTTTTGAATACTACGCAGACAGTTACGCAAAATACTCAACTTGATGGAATTGCTTCTGTTAGGTTTACACGGGGATTATCTGCCGGGGCTGCCTCCATTCAAGCAACTGCCAATAATGATACTTTAGGGGCAGTTACCATTTTTATGATAAATTCCAGTGAATTATACTCGTTGGATTTTACTCAATCCAGTCAGTTAACTTGAATGTAGCAAATACGGGTGGTTTGGAATCGGCAATATTACGGGTAAAATTAAGAGATATAAATGGGAATCTGATTGATGCTCCTCAAAAAGTTTACTTTAGAATAGCCAATATAAATGCGCCTGCCGGTGCCAATATTAATGGTTATCCTCAGCAGGATTCTGTGGAGGTTATCTCCAATGGAGGTGAAGCCCAGGTTTCAGTAAATAGCGGAACAGAATCCGGTATTGTAAAAATTAAGGTCTCCTGGGTAAGTGAAAATGGAAATCGTTATATTTATGCCTTGAAAACGAATATTGTAATTCATTCAGGACCTCCGGTTCCAGGTGGAATTATTTCCTTCGTTAGCGGATTTGATTCCGGACAGGAATTAGGAGGTGGATTATGGCGTGTCCAATGTGGTGCTATAGTTAAAGATATATATAATAACCCTGTTGATTGGGGAACAACTGTATGGTTCTCAATTGTGGACAATGCAAATTGTGAAATAGAAGCGTCGGCGCGCGTTGGTAACCAGAATGCTGAAGGAGATTCACTGCCGGTGTTGCCTACACTTATGTAACCTACGATGGAACTTTAACATATCACACAATAACTATTCGTGCCAATTGTGGCGATGATCCTTATGGTGTTCCTATTTTGTGACACACCTTGTTTTACCCTACTATCCTGAAGCATAGAAGCACAACTGCTAAAGTATTGATGTTTGATTTGAACCAAACAAACTATGAATTTTCGGATATCTACTTTTATCTTACGGATGCACAAGGTTGTCAGATAAGCAATGCCAAGGTAATGTTCCTGGCGTTGGATGGCGGTCATTTTATTTACAGTTCTAATGCTATCTATGATCCTGTTTCTCTCCCTAACGAATATTGGCGACGTTAACCAACCAAAATGGATATGCCATTGCCAGAATTGCCTTTAGTCCTGTAGAAGCTCCTCCACCAGTGGAAGAAATTCCCCAACCTGTTCCAATGAGGGTAAGAGCAACATTAGTAGAAGCTTTGCTCAATCGTGAAACTGTTGTCACTCTGATCAAATTCCCGGGTACTGCACCCTGGTAAAGAATACATAATAATTTTCCCGATTTGCGGGTTGGAATATTCGGAACTTTAGTTCTGAAAAAAACAACCCGCGAATTGAGAATAAACTGAATAATTTTGTTATAAGGAAAAATAATGGTTTATAATCCACAATTTGCCCGTCTGGGAGATATCCTGGTACACGAGGGATATGTCACAGAAGAACAAGTGAAAGATGCATTGCTCAAGCAGGGAAATTTCGGCTTGAAATTAGGTGAGACACTTATCAAGCTGGGTTATCTAACAGAAAATGAACTTCTTGAAGCATTACATAAACAACTTGGCTATGATGTTGTTCAAGATAAAGAATTAATGGACCTGGATATAAATGTTGTAAGTTCAATTCCGGAGCCCTACGCCAAAGAAAATAAAGTTTTAGCTTTACGCGAAGAGGGCGATGGAGTAGTAGTAGCAATGACAGATCCGGAAAACCTGATTGTTTCAGACAGCTTGGAAAAAATATTGGGCAAAAATATCAAGCCGGTTTTAATTGGCAATTCTTCTTTACAGGATGCCATAGAAAAGTATTATAAAAGTATTCGGACAACAACTGAGGTAGAAGATGCCGTAGGCGGTTTTGAATTTGTAGCAGTG
>JAXGIH010000031.1:0-18487 GCA_040770845.1 Cloacimonas sp. (SeqCode) | reverse complement strand
GCTCAAATTTCTGCTGCTGAAAATAATATCCCTGCAGCGAAAAGCTATTGGAAAAAGGCAGAAGGAATTTTCAGCTCTTTGCAGGATAATGTCTCTCTGGAAGAACTAAACCATACTAGGCAAAAAATGCTGAAAGAACAAAATAAATGAACCGAATAATAATCTACAGGAAACCAAAAAACGGCTTCAAACAAAAACAGAAGTCAGCTTTGGTGCAAATAGAAATAAATTATGAAATTACTTAAGTCCGTTTCCCTACCCACTTCTTCTACAGCCCTGAAAACAGTGAATGTGCTGTTTGAAGATAAAATTATCAAACTCTCCACTGATGAGATTGAAGTGGAAGAAGATGTTCAAATAATTGACGCCAAGGGTTTACTAATGCTCCCTGGTGGAATTGATCCCCATACCCATATTTTAGCTAAAAACGCTGATGCGGCAACTGACTTGGCTAAAATAACTAAAATTGCTTTAGAAGGCGGTTGGACTACCCTCGCTGAACTTAGCTATCATACTCAAAGCCCTGTTTTCAATAATTCTGCTCTCAAAAAGAAGATTGCTTTGGTAAATGCCAATTCTTTTACTTCTCTGGCTCTTTGGGGTCATATTGATATTAACGATTATCCTTATCATTCAGAATCGGCACAGGAAATTTGGAACAAAGGAGTTGTAGGTATCGCTTTAGCTGTTCCTTCTCCCAATCCTGCCATTCCCGATATAACTTTCACGGAAATAATGGATTTGTTTTTTGATATCTATGAAAGTGATACCTCCTTTGCCTTTCAAGGTTATGACTATGAAAGTTATCAGGAATTTAGTCCTCTTGCTCAGCTGGAGGCAATTAAAAAAATCTTGCGTAGAATGCAGGAAAATCCTATTCACATTCCCAGAATATCTTCCTATCCCACAATTGAATTTATTAACAGCGTTTCCAAAAGAAGCGATATTTCTTTTGCCACTTGTATTTCTGATCTGATGGCTCTTTACAATCCTGATGTCTTCAGCACTCCTTTCCTGTGTGACTATGCTGATTTTGCCGATTTACCGTTTGACCTTCTGCGCTCCAATAAAATTTACCTGCTTTCCAATTGCGTTTCTCCTCCAGTAAAAAATCCCAATTACTGCGAACTCTTCCAGGGTTGCAATCCGGAACTAATGAATTATTCATACCTTTGGGTGCTTTCTGAACTCTGGAAAAAAAGAAAAGTTCCCCTTGCCACCTGCCTTAAAATGACCAGTGAAAATGCCGCTAAACGTTTAGGTATCTATCCTGAAAAAGGGTCCTTAGACCCTGGCTCTGATGCCGATTTTGTCCTTTACGATCCGGAATCTACAACCCTCATAAAGGGTAATAAAAATAAAGATATTGAACTCTCCGGTTCCTTTAAATCTGTTTATTTAAAAGGAAATCAGGTTGCCGGTAAGAATTTTGAGACCTTACGCCAGGGTTCTTTTTTACCCCGTAGCACGAATCCTAAACGCCGACATAATAATTCTTCCTGGATTTAGCTTTGAAGTAAACTACCTTCTTTACGAAAACAAAAGAACCTGAACCTATCCTCTTATATTGTTTCTCATATTAATAATGCATAAATATTTCCCTATTTGATGTGGATTCCGCAAAATCAGCATAATCCGGAGATGTTTGAGTAATATATTTGCCAACCCATAAAAGGAAATAATGTCAGTAGAGAAAAGAAATTTGGCGAAGAAAGAATTTGCCTTAACCGTATTTTATTGCCTGTCCATTATTTAGAGCGTCTAAAATTATAAATTTATTTTAGGTTGCAAATAATTATTTGCAATTTACGAGACCGTTACTCTTGTAGACAGCGCATTATTTCTTGCCAAGTTGAATCTTTTATTGCATTAATACTTTTAACGATTCCTTAACAAAGTTAAGGCAGTGTTACAGGATCGTTACGGCAGTGTTAAGGAGCGTTAAATAAGTGATTAGGCAACAGGTAAAGTTATACTTGTGGTGTCCTATTGTAATTTTCCCTAATTCTCTATTAGCAAAGGACGATATAAGATTAGTTATGGCTTTTCAATAAAAATGCTGTATAATTTCCTCTAACTTCCCTATTTTGTTATAGTTTCTGGGCGGTTTTTTCTCAGCTGAAAAAATCCGCCTTCTTAATGAAAACCATCAAACTTTTTTTATAATTCCTACTTTTATTTATCGCTATATTTACCAATGTGTTACGGATATTATGAGGATAACTGATAAGATAAATATATCAATAAAATGATAATATTGTAATTTTCTCCTTGACAAAATATCAGATTAAGAATATTATATCAATATAAAAAACCAGGAGGTTTAAAATGAAAAAAGGATTATTTATCCTTCTCGCCCTAATTGTCGCTTCAAGTGTTTTTGCTTTTACGAAAGGAACGATTAACCCGGGAGGAACAGTTTCTTTCACTTCTTACAAACTCAATTCTGATCAAAAAGCCATTACTATGTTCAGCATTACTCCTCAGATTGGTTATTTTGTTATGGATAACATGTCTGCTGATGTGCTTATTAACTATACTTATGAAGGCCAAAGTGAAAGTGATTATAATGATGAATATAGCTTATCTAATTTGGGCTTAGGAATTGGGGGAAGATATTTCTATCCTTTGGCACCAGGAGAAATTTACGGTGGCTTGGATTTTCTTTATAATTCATTTAGCTGGGAGAGTGGACCTAATGATGGTGGTAGGAATGCAATGTATCTTGGTTTGAAAGGTGGTTATCTTTTTCCAGTTGTAGAAAATGTGTATGTTGATTTCGGGCTCAAATATCAAATGGGTTTAGGTGATTATGGTGGTGATGATTTTGAAGATGTACCTGATGAAGACAAGGAAAATGAAGAAAGCATATTTGGTATCAATATTGGATTGCAAATATTCTTCTCCAATGATTTTTTTATCTCATTTCTTGAATGATAAGTCCTATGTCATTCCTGCAAAAGTAGGAATCCACAGAAGATAAAAAATAGTTATGTATTTTCAATCTGAAAGTTATATTCTTTGAAGTAACACCCGGTTTTCTAACCCTATAATGTAAAATTGCCTTTCTGTTCCCTGATGCATTATTCAGCAATTACTCTAATTATGTTCTTTATAAGCCACCCAAAATTGAAAATCCTTGGGCAGACGGGAAAAACCTGCCTTTTCGTAAATTTTAATGGCGGAAGGAAGATCTGATTGCAGGTAGAGATAGTTCTGTGAGATATTCCGGTGGTAATTTATTAAATGATGAATCATTCCTCCTGCAAAACCCTTTCCTCTGAATTTTTCTCTGGTGAAAACATCATCAACTCTACTGTAACCGGCAAAGATACTAACTGAAGCCATTGTTGCCAGTTCACCCTGATAATATCCACCCAAAAAATGATAGGAAGGGTGAGTTAGATGACGCTCCACTACCCTAATTGTCCAGTCACCTCCATATTCTATGGCAATGGTTTCCATAATATCAATGTCCAATTGGCGAACGCGTTCAATTTTTAAGTCCTCAGATTCCCTTAAACTGCTTTCGTGATCGTGCAGGAAAAAATCGCTGTGCTTAATCTTCAGCATAAAATTGTGATTTTCCAGCATGGGTGTTAAAATATCCAGTTCTTTAGCATATAATGCAGGATAGAGACAGGGATGAATACCTTTGCTTTTATAGAAAAACTCTATATCCCGCAGAGAACTCTCAGCCCCAATTAAATCTAAAATCACAGCGTGATTGCTTTCCTGAGATGCCTTGTTTCCTTCATTGTAGAAAAGAAGCCCGTAATTTTTGGTTACCATATTGGAAAAACGTTGAGGATAATGAATTTCCGTATCTTTCAACCGATTCATATTAAAGGGTATTTGCATAGTTTACTCCTTTCTCATAAGTAAAAGTTCTTTTAATAATAAATTAGACGGTTTTAGTAAAAGAGCAAATAAATAGTTCCTTGCTTAAAGAAAATGAAGTGGCAAATTCCCCTTTGCCACTTGCCGAATCGGAATTTAATACTCTATTTTCAGGAAAATACTTGACGAATTGATATGTTTTATGATCAAGGAATACATCTTGCTACTTTTTATAAGTAACTAATAAAAAAGATGGATATAAACTATGAAAAAGGTCCTTGTCCTTGGTAGTGCCATTCTGATTTGTCTCAGTTTGGCTGCTTTTAATACAGAAATAAACATTGATCCTTTTGCCTGGCAAAATAAAAAAACGGCTGAAGAACTTCCTGTAACAATAAATCCCGGAGAACCGGTTTTGCCTTTTACTCCGGTAAATATTCTGCTTCCTTTTGGTCATAGATATCTTAATTCCACTGTTCAGTTATCAACTGCAGAACTGGTTGCAAAAAATATTACTTTTGCCTTTGCCGGACCTCAATTGCCAATTTCTGATCAGGTATTTACAAATTCTTTTCCACCTGCAAATACAATTCCGGAAAACCGTCTTTATCCTTCTCAGCAGTGGCAGTTTTTAGGAACACAATACTTTCGGGGCTATCAAATTGCCTTGTTTAATGTATATCCCTATCGCTATAATCCTGTAACGCAAAAACTGTATGTCAGCTCCCAGATTAGCATTTCTATTAATAGTGAATTTTCTGAAGATGAAGCTTGCTACCAGGCAAATTTTTATACTCCAGGCACTAAAACTCTCCAAATAATAAATTCCCTTATCTGCAATCCGGATAAAATTCCCTCCTATCAATTGGCAAATAATTATCGCTATGTTACAGTTCCTAATCGCATTATAGACCTTTCCACACCCAAACAAATGATAATTATTACCAATAATGCCAGGATCGGCTGGTTTTCTGAATATTCTGCCTGGCGTTCTGCTAAAGGTGTTTCCAATTCTATTTACTCTATGGAAGATATCGTTTCTGCCTATCCCGGAGTTGACAATGCGGAAAAACTCCGTAACTTCATTATAAATGCTTATCAGACCTGGGCTAATAGTTCCCAGCCACTTGAATATGTTATTTTAGGTGGTGACGATGAAATTGTTCCGGAACGAGGCGCCTATGGTCAAGTTGGTGATACAGTTGACGCCAGAATGCCTACCGATATATATTTTAGTAACTTAGATGGCAATTGGAATGCCAATCAAAATCAAATCTGGGGTGAAATAGATGATAATACAGACCTGATTCCGGAAGTTCATATCGGTAGATTTCCTGCTGAAACCCAAACTGAATTCAATAATATGTTCAGAAAAATTCAATATTATGTGGATAATAATACCTACAGCAACAACTATGCTGTTTTTATGGGTGAAAACCTGAACAATAATCCCTTAACCTGGGGTGGCGACTATAAAGATGATGTAGCTCAATATCTTCCTGATGAATACTATCTCCAAACCCTTTATCAGAGAGATGGCACTTACAGTGCTGATAATGTTTACAATGCAATCAGTAACGGTGCAGGAATTATGAATCATATGGGTCATTCCAACGAAGTTTCTCTTATCGGTCAATCCAATACTACCGTTGAAAGTTTAACCAATACGGAATATGGTTTCCTCTATTCTCAGGGTTGTTATCCCGCAGCTTTTGATCAACGCACTTCCGGAAACAATGAAGCTATCGGTGAGCATTTTGTTACTGCCGCTGGAGCTTTATTTTCTTTTATTGGCAACACTCGTTACGGATGGTATAGTCCTGGAAACATCAATGGTGCTTCTCAATTTTATGACCGCCAGTTTTTCAGAGGTCTGTTTCAACAGAATTGTCCTGTTTTAGGTGATGCCTTAACCTTTTCCCGCTTACAAAACCTGAATTCTGCTTTAAACAATGATGTTATGCGTTGGTGTTATTATGAAATGGTTCTTTTTGGAGACCCTTCAATAGCTATTAAACCTTATGATCCCAATCTGCCTTTGTTAAATTTGGAAAGCTATACTTTTACCGATGAAGAAGGTGATAATGACGGTATTATCAATCCCGGTGAAGTTATCCGTTTCTATCCTCTTATTTCTAATAATATCAATTGGGCTACTGCAACCAATGTTTCTCTGCATATAGAAAATCTTCCTCCCCAGGTTGAATTACTCTCCAACGATATTATTATTCTATAAAATTCCTGCCGGAAGCAAAGTCCTGCTGACATTTATTTCCGTCTTCGCTTTCTGAAGATATGAGTTTTGGAACTTATTCTTTCAATCACAAAGATCCTCAATTCTCAGCATCCTCTAACTTATCAATCAACTGGTGCACACCGACTTCCTGTTTTTTTTCAGATAACTCTTATTGATAATCGTTTCCCTTGGGAAACAATAGTCAATGGTAAATCAGCACCTCTTGTAGCAGACCTGAATTCCAGTCCCGGTCTTGAAATGGTCTATGCTGATGTTTACGAAACAGCTATTTAATTGGCAATAGCGGAGAGTTGCTCAATACTCTGGAAGCACCTTCGGGAATGTTAATCAATCGTAGTTTTGCCTTTGAGATTACTGTTGATAGTGATGCTTCAGCGATCTTGTTTTTTGCAGTCGTTCAGGAAATATTTTCGCTCTTCGGTTAAACGGTGATCTCATCTTTAATTATCAGACAGATACAACTCTTTTATTCACTCCTGTATTGGCAGATATAGATGGCAACGGAACTCTGGAAACAATTGCAGGAGGCATAAACGGAAAACTGTATGCCCTTTCTTCCTCCGGACAATTGATGAATGGTTTTCCCTTTGAGCTTGGAGGACTTTTCAATAGTGAACTTGCTGCTGCCGATTTTGATGGCAATGGCTCTTTTGAAATTGTAGCAGGTTCTACAAACGGTCTTTTAACTGTTGTTGGAGCAAATGGTATTGTCCGAAACGGTTTTCCTGTTCAATTAAACGGTCCCGTAACCGGCTTTCCAACTATTACTAACACCAATAGAATCGTTTGTTCTACACCCACGGATATTTATATCATTTCTCCCGAGGGAAATATCATTGCCACCCGTAATATCAATACTCACATTACCGGTGGTTTTGCCGTAGGAAATATTACTGCCGATAATACAGGAACAGATATTGCAGGTGTAACTCTCAACGGTATCCTCTATGCCTTCACTGATTCCGGTATTGACCTTCCTGGTTTTCCTGTAAATATTGGAGAAAATTTTGCTTGTCCTCCTCTTCTTGTCAATCTGGATAGTAACCCTCAGTTAGAGATAATTGTCCATAATTATATGAATTCTGTTTATGTTTACAAAGCGGATGGCAGTCCTTTAAGCGGTTTCCCCTTTATCAATATTTACAATGGTAGCACACCAGCAACCTTAGTTGACTTTGATAACAATAACCAAACCAAACTGGTATTAGGTTTTTCTAATGGCGTTTTAATGCTTAACCTGCGTCGTAATACTGCCCATTTAGGTCCCTGGATCACCTATCGGGGAAGTGCTTTAAGGCAGGGTTCTTTTGCTTCCACCGGCTTTATTGGTTCTTCCGATGAATATAATATTCCCGCCTTAAACGCTTTACTGGGAAATTATCCCAATCCCTTCAATCCGGAAACTACAATTTGCTACACTACAAAAGCCAATGTTCAAGCCAAACTGGAAATTTTCAATATCAAAGGTCAAAAAATCCGCACTTTGATAGACGCTATTCATAGTGAAGGCAATCATAGCATTGTTTGGAACGGATATGACGACTTTTCCAGAAAAGTTGCCAGCGGTGTCTATTTCTATCGCTTGAACATTGAAGGAAAAACATTCCAACGCAAGATGTTACTGCTGAAATGAATATAGCCGAAAACATTAAACACCTGCAGGATAACATTGCGGATATTTTGTCCCGTTTGAATCGTAAAGATGAAATTACTTTGGTTGCCGTTACCAAAACTCATCCTGTAGAAATAATTGAAACCGCTTTGCAATCTGGTATTGAACATATCGGCGAAAACAGAGTGCAGGAGGCACGAAGGAAAATTCCCTTTCTTAAGGTTCCTTACAAAGGTTTTCACTTTATCGGTCATCTCCAAAGTAACAAAATAAATCAGGTTCTGGAACTTAAACCCTTTTTAATTCAATCGGTCCATTCTCTGGAGCTGGCAAAAAAACTCCATCTGGCTTTAGGTAGAACCAATCGCACACAGGATATCCTTATTCAAATCAATAGCAGTGAAGAATTCTCCAAAAGCGGCTTTTCCTTTGCTGAAGTAAAAAATGCAATTTGCCAAATCTCCATTTCTACTTTGCATATTAAAGGATTGATGACTATTGGTATGCTCGCAGAACCGGAACTCAGCAGACCTCTTTTTGCCCGAATGAAATCCCTGTTTGAAGAAATAACAGCTCTTGCTATTCCTAATGTAGATATGCAATATCTCTCTATGGGTATGAGTAACGACTATGTTCAAGCATTGGAAGAAGGTTCCAATATGTTACGCATTGGCACTGCCATTTTTGGAGAGCGTAGCTATGGAGTTAATGAATGATCTACCTTTTTGTTATTCTTATTATTATCATCGCCTATCTTTACGGTTGTTTTTCCACTGCTCGTATCGTTGCCAAAAGTTTCCGTTCTCTCAATGTTTATAAAATTGGAACCGGTCTTGCTGATACTGAAAATATTTATACTAATATCAGCAAGCCCCTGGGAACTTTAGTAGGAGCCATTGATGTAGCTAAAGCATCTCTGTTTTTGCTGGTTGTGGAATTTCTCCTGGGTTTTATTGATATCAAAGTTATTAACTATCCCGATTTCACTATTCTCTATTCGGAAAACCTAATGTTGATTTATGGACTCAGTATGCTTATTGGACACTGCTTGCCTTTAACTCACCGTTTTCGGGGTGGACGCGGAATTTTTACTTATATGGGTATACTTGCTTACATTGCTTTTCTTCCAACTCTTATTTCTGCTGTTATTGCCTGGCTTATTGTTCTCCACTTTAAGCAAATAAGGTTTGCTCAATATCTCATTGTGATTTTGCCGGTTATTTTATATATTATTTTTTACACCTTGTTTCACTACCATGAATCTTCCCCTCCCTATTTTATTACTCTTTTACTTGGCAACGCCATAATGATGGGTATTTTAAATATCATCGTTTCCAAAAAACTGGGAGAATTCTAACTCTCCTGAAGAGGTCTGCTAATGATCAATGTAATTCCTGTAGATTCTAAAAAACAGCTGAAGGACTTCATTCTCCTTCCTTTCAAAATATACAAAAATGAGTCCAACTGGGTTCCCCCTTTAATTGGTGACCGGAAAAAGTTCTTTAACCCTAAGAAAAATCCCTATTACCAACATTCAGAAGTTAAACTTTTTCTTGCTCTTAAAGATGAAGAACCCGTAGGAAGAATTTCTGCTCATTCCAATACTCAGCATAACAAAGAACATAACGAAAATATCGGTTTCTTTGGCTTCTTTGAGTGTATTGATAATCAGGAAGTTGCCAATGCCCTTTTTGACGCCGCTTTTGAGTGGAATCGCTATCGTAATTTTACTTCTCTCCGCGGTCCTATGAATTTCAGTGTCAATCAGGATTGCGGATTATTAATCAATGGCTTTGATTCCCCCCCGATGATTATGATGCCCTATAACTTTCCTTATTATCCAAAACTTTACGAAAACTACGGCTTAACCAAAACAATGGACCTCTATGCCTTCATTAGTGAATATCATTCCATTCCCGAACGCGTTGCCAAAATGGCAGAAATAATTGCCAAACGCACTAATGTTCAAATCCATTCCCTGTCCTACGATAAAAAACAACGCAAAAAAGATATTGAAACCGTCTTTGAAATTTATACCCGTGCCTGGCAATATAACTGGGGCAATGTTCCTATGACAAAAGCTGAATTTGATCACATCGTCGCTGAATTACTCCCTATTGCCGATCCGGATATGGTTTTTATTGCTGAAGTTGATGGCCAGCTTGCCGGTTTCAGTTTAACTTTACCCAATTACAATGAGGTCTTAAAAGTTATGCAGGGTAAAGTAAATCCTATTACAATTATCAAAGCTCTCCAAGCTAAAAAACATATCACCTCCGTCCGCGTTATCACTATGGGTATTATTAAGGAATTTCAAGGTAAGGGAATTGATACTTTGCTCTATTATCATACTTTTAAAAATGGACTCCCCAAGGGCTATTACCGCAGCGAATTTTCCTGGATTCTGGAAAACAATATCCCGATGATTAATGCCGCTGAAAAACTCGGTGCCAAAATTTATAAAACCTACCGCCTTTACGATAAAGCCATTACTAATAGGAAATAGCAGGTTCTGAATGACGGATACCTCCATAACGGCAAATAGAAAAACATCTTTCTTCCTCTCTGCTATTGATCTTATTACCCTTATCTTTTGCGGATGGATACTTCTATATATGTGTTTTGGTATCACTCGCTCTCCTGAAGTTATAAAACATATCCCTGTTTATCTTGCCATTTTTGTAGGAGTCCTTTTTCTTGCCTGGCTCCAAAAACAACCCGGATGGTCTTACGATCCTCAAAACCCTTCCAAGCGCTATCAAATTCTCAGTTTTTTCAGAGGTCTCTATCCTGTTCTCCTTTTGCTTATTTTTATACTTCCGGCTATGCCTTCAACCGCATTATTTTTCGGGATTGGCTCGATCCCTTTTTTATGAGAATTGATCAATTTATCTTTGGTTACCTGCCTTCTCTTGTTTGGGGAAAACTCTATTCCCATTGGGCAATTCAGGAACTCTTCCATTTTGCTTATTTTTGTTATTATCCTTTGATTGCCGGAATTCCTGTGTATCTGTATTTTACTCAAAAAGATGCTTTCAGGGAAGTAATCTTCAATCTCACCTTTGTCTTCTATTGTTGTTATACCATCTATTCTGTTCTGCCTGTTATCGGTGGACGTTTTCTTCCTGAAGCTATGGCTTTAACCAAAACCTATCGGGGTGGTCCCTTCACTCATATTATGGTCTTTATCTATCGCACTTCCAATCATTTGGGAGGTGCTTTCCCCAGCAGTCATATTGCCATTGCCATTGTTCTAACTATTTCCGCCCTAAAATATATCCGTCCGCTTGGCTATATTTGCACTGTCATTACCTTTTTCCTTTCTCTTGCTACCGTTTATTGTCACTATCACTGGTTCATTGATGCCGTTTTTGGTATCTTAACAGGTATTGCCGGTTACTATTTAGCTAACTGGACTTATTATTATCTTAGAGAAAAAGGGTTCAACTGATGTCCAAGAAAAAATTTCTAATGCCTAAATCACTCATTTATATCATCTTACTTATCTCTCCCGCTTGGCTCCTACTTGCTCAACAGGTAACTCCTTTACCTATAACTTCTTATGATTACGCCCTCCCTGCCAATAATGTCTCCCCTATTGCTATGGGAACAGGTGCCTTAAATTTAACCAATCCTGAAGACCCTTTCTGCGCCTACGGCAATCCTGCTTTAATGGCAGATAACAAACTTGGCTCCCTTTCTCTTTCCTTCCTTTTAAGCACTCAGGAAGACCTTGAATTCTATGAAGCTCTTAGCTTAAGCAATACCCTGAAAGATAAGCAGTTCAAATACTTCGTGCTCAATACCGGTCCTGTCTCTTTCAGTTATCAACCCGTTTCTGCTGTCCATATCAGTCAGTTCACAAACAACGGAATGAACAGTGAATATTACGATTATAAAATGGATAAAGTCCAAATTTCTTGGGGTGGCAGAGACGAAAATTATCCCAAATTTGCTGCCGGAATTAACCTTAAATACCTTTCAGGACGCCTCGTTTACTTGAAAGAACATAAAGAGGGTTACAACCTAATCCGCGATGGCTTTATTGATGATAAAGCCAAAGGTGTTTCCGGAGACCTCGGTTTAACCTATAAAATGGGTAATATAGTTTATGCTGCTTCCTTCTACGACCTCCTTTCAATGCTCTGGTGGGAAAATTATGATCCCGTAACTCTTAAAAGAAGAGCCGCTTTGGGACTTGGCTGGGAAGGCACAAACAGCCATTATTATGCCGGTTTGCAAAGTAAAATATCACAAGAACCGGAAACCACTTTCCATTTTGGCTATGCCTATACCTTTAATTTGGGCAAAAACAATTACTCTACTACCCAAAACCGTAATTCCGTTGACCTCAGAGTTGGTGTTTACAGTCACGATTTTTACGGAACGGATAATATCAATTTTACCTTCGGTGGTGGCTATTATTACAAAAACTTCCGCTTTGATTTCTCGCTGAATAACACAGGAATGAAGCTCTCCGATAGCGACTATCTTTTTTCTTTAAGTGCGGGAATATAATTGTTTCAGCTTTCTTTCCTAAATGCTTCTCTCCTCTTTTTTGCCATAGCAACCATTCTGCCTCTGCTGATTTGGCTGTTGGCAAAAAAAAAGCCCCAAAAAATTATTTTCCCTACTTTACGTTTCATCAAATTGAGCAAAGAACAGGAGAAAAGTCGCAGCAAGCTGAAAAACATACTCTTGCTGATTATCAGGATGCTGATTATCCTTCTGGTTGTTTTAGCCGTTTCGCGTCCAGTAATACTTCCCCGAAACTAAAACCTTCCCGAAAACATCACTCCACAGCAATTGCCATTTAATTGATACTTCATACACAGTATGGACTATGCTGAAAGAGAGAAAAAGTTCCCTCCAATATGCCAAAGATGCTCTGAAAAAGATAAATTCCAAAGCCAATCCCGATGATCGCCTCATTCCTGTCAGTTCCGATGAAAACTGGAACCTTTTGCACAGTCAAATTTATGCCGGTTCCTTGCCTGAAACGCTGATTGACCAATTAAAAATCACTTTCCACCCTCTCTCTTTGGAAGAAATGCTTGCCTTGGCAGAAACCAAACTTGCCGAAAGTCAAATGCCCAATCGGGAAATATATCTTATCAGCGATTTAAGAATTCCTCCTGCAGAACTTAAAACCAATATTCCTATTGCTCTTATTCCCTTACCTGAAACATCTGAATATGAAAACTTAGCAGTTATTTCTGCCAATGCTTTACCCCAGCTGGTGGAAAAACACAATCAGCAATTAATTCAGTTCACCGTTGCCAATTATGGCAGCACCAAACGCCAAGATGTTCTCCTTAAAGCTGTAGTAAACGATATAAAACTTGCCGAAAAATTTATCTCTATCCCTTCCCAAAGCACTATCACCGAAACTATTCCTGTTGAACTTCGTTCCGATGGCTGGCAGAGTGGATATATTGAAGTTAATGATGAACGCCAGATAATGGATAACCGTTGCTATTTCACTTTCCCCTTTTACAGTAAACCCCGGGTTGCAGTTATCTCTCAAAGTAGCAATTTACCTCCTATTCTGGCTACCGTTTTAAGGGTTTATAGCTCTTCTACTCCTCAAGTAATTTCTCCTGATGCCCTCTCATTAAGTGACCTGGATAAATTTCAACTCTTTATTGTATACAATTGTGGTCCTTTAACTTCTCGTTTACTTGAGATTTTTACTACTTTACAAAACCGTAAATCAGGTATTCTTTTCTGCTTGGGAAACAACCTTTCTGCCGACCTGAAGTCCTATCTGAACAACACTTTTGGCTTAGAAATAAAAGAACGCACCCAAAAGTCAATCACTATTGATAACATTAATGCCCATCACTATATCAGTTCCCTCGTTTCCGGAAAACCCCTTAAAAATCCTATTCTGGCTGACTACTGGCAAGCAGTAAATAAAAATGCCGGAATTCTCATTTCTGCTCGCAACTTTACCTTTAATGTAATCAATGGAAAGCAGTCACTCGGCTTTGGAATATTGCTGCTGATAATAATCCTTTCTTTATAGACCTTGCTTTTCCGGTTTTAGCTTTCCGGTACTTTGGATTACCTTGCTGGTTCTGAATTCCGGGAACAAACGCCAAAATTGGCCAAATTCTTACCTTGACAAATTACAGTCTTTCCCTACTGGTGAAATTACTGCCCAGTCGTCGTTGTCATAGCTACCGAACCCGGAATTTATATTTTTTGAACCTGATACTCCTCGTAGTTATGCCCTGGCACTAACATTGACTACAGTGATTCCGAAATTCAGAACTAATTTCCCCGAAGGTAAAAAACTTAGGATAAATGGGAAGAAAACTTTTCTTTTCCCGTAAGGTTTGGGCACGACCTCTGGAAAATTTTGCTTGCCATCGCTTTCGCTTTAATGATTGTGGAAATTATTATTGTAAAAACAGAGGAGGCAAGGGCAAAATAGCAGGCGGCAAGGAGAAAAAATGATTTTGGAACAAATAACCGAGCCGAAACAAATACAAGCTCTAACCGTTAGCGAATTGAAAATCCTGGCTAAGGAGGTTCGCTCTCGCATTGTAGAAGTTGTCTCCAAAACTGGCGGTCATTTAGCTCCCAGTTTAGGAACTGTAGACCTCACAATTGCTTTGCTTCATCTTTTTGATCCGCTTAAAGATAGAATCGTTTGGGATGTAGGGCATCAAGCATACAGCTGGAAAATTTTAACCGGACGCAATGCTCAATTTGATACCTTAAGACAGTATAAAGGTCTCAGCGGATTTACCAATCGTGAAGAAAGTCCTTATGATGCTTTTACTACAGGTCATAGCAGCACTTCCATTTCTGCCGCCTTAGGAATTGCCTGTGCTAGGGATTTAAACAATGAACAGGGTCACTGTATTGCTGTTATTGGAGATGGCGCTTTAACCGGAGGAATGAGTTTTGAAGCATTAAATCATGGGGGTCACCTGCAAAAGGATAAATTCATTGTTATCCTGAATGATAACGAAATGTCCATCTCCAAAAATGTAGGCGGATTACAGAAATATATGGCTCGGATGCTTGCCAGTAAATCCTATAATGTCCTTAAAAAGCAGGTTTGGGATTTCAGTTACACTTTACCAGCCAATATTCGTCGCAGTTTTATTTATGGAGCTCAGAAACTGGAAGAATCAATGATGAATATCCTGGTGCCCAACATTATTTTTGAAGACCTTGGCTATAAATATGTAGGTCCGATAGATGGCCACGATATTGAGCATCTCCTGAAAATTATCAAAAGAGTAAAGAACTTTATGGTTGGTCCTGTTCTGATCCATATTGTTACCCAAAAGGGAAAGGGCTATCCGCCAGCGGAAAAGAATTCAGAATTATTTCATGGAACAGGTCCTTTTGACCTCAAAACCGGTAAACAAATCAGCAACGGAAAACAAACCTGGAGCGAATTGATGTGTTCAACCTTAATCACTTTAGCCCAAAAAGACCCCAAAATAATCGCTATTACAGCCGCTATGACTGCAGGAACTGGTTTAACCAAATTTGAAGAGACCTATCCCGATCGCTTTTTTGATGTTGGAATTGCTGAACAGCATGCTGTAACTCCTGCCAGAGAGCACCACAAGACTTCTCTAAAACCCCTTTGTGGCAATTCTTCTATTCCACCTTTCTGCAACGTGCCTTAGACCAGATTATTCACGATGTTGCCTTACCCCGATTACCCGTTGTTTTTTGTATTGATAGAGCCGGTCTTGTTGGCGAAGATGGAGCTACAGTACTGTGGCGCTTTTGACTTTCTGCTTTGTTCCCAATATGATTATTTTTAACTCCTTCCTCCGCAGAAGAGCTTGTGGCAATGCTTACCTAGCCAAAATGGTCAGAAGGCCCCGTATACCGTTATCCCTGGAACTGCACCCATTCTTCCTCTTTACAAATCCCGACCAATTTTAACCTTTTCTGCCATAATTCACTTCTAATAAAGGGAAATTATTTCAATTTGCTACAGGAGATGTTTTTTACAGCCATAAAGTGCATAATTTGCTGGCTAAAGATAATATACCTTCACAGCTGGTGCAATTGCTCTCTGTTAAACCCTGCATGAAAATACCCTTCTGCGGCGGGCATTCACCTGCAAATTACATTTTCACTTTCGAAAGTAATGCTATTTTGAGAATGGAGCAAGAATAGCTCAATTGCTTGCAACTGAACCGGTTAAAATTATCAATTTTGGCTATCCCGATCACTTTATTGCTCAAGGAAAAAATTCTGAACTTCTTGATGAAATTGGTTTTACGCCTAACAAGCTTCATAAACAAATTGTTCAAACACTAAATGAGTAAAATAAGCGAAGTTATTTGTGCTCCAGTCACTCCGCTTGGATTTTCTGCCATTGCCGTAATCCGCTTAAGTGGCAAGGGCTGTATTGAGCTTGTTGCCAATCACTTTTCCCAAAGCCAAAAACTTCATTCTTCACCTTCGCATAATCTGATTTTTGGCACCTTTTATGCAGAAACCGGTGAGCCGATAGACGAAGTTCTTATTTCCGTTTTTAGAGAACCACATAGTTACACAGGTGAAGATGTTATAGAAATCTCCTGTCACGGAAATCCCAATCTGGTAAACAATATATTACAGACCTTACTGCTTTCTTGTAGAATGGCAAAACCAGGGGAATTTACTTTGCGCGCTTTTTTAAATGGAAAAATGGATTTAAGCCAGGCAGAAGCAGTTAATGACCTTATTCAAGCCCAGGCAAACCAAGCAGAAAAAGCAGCTCTTATGCAACTTAAGGGTTTTCTGAGCAAATACTTACAAGAATTGCTTACCCGCATTACGGAACTGCGTATCCGTTTTGAGCTGGCAATTGATTTTGCCGATCAGGATTTACCTTTACCCGATTCCAATGCTATGTATCAGGAACTTATAGATATCATCAAAACAGCAGAGGAACTGAAAAACACAGGCGAACAGGGAAGACGATTACGCGAAGGAATTAAGATTTGTTTAACAGGAGCTCCGAATGTTGGTAAATCCTCACTTTTTAATGCTTTATTGCAACAAAACAGAGCTATCGTAACTCCCCACCCGGGAACGACCAGAGATTACCTGGAAGAGTGTTTATCCCTAAATGGCTTTCCTGTAGTTATTTATGATACAGCAGGACTAAGAGAATCTCCTGACGACATTGAAAGAAGGAATCACCAAAAGTTACGAATTGATGCAGGATTCAGACCTTATCCTTATCGCGGAAGCTAATACTGTAACTAATCCTGTTTCCCGCAAATATCGGAATTACTTTCCACATTTACTATTCTCCTGAACTTTATTCCAAAACCCTTGCCGTTTTTAGTAAGCGGACTTGCTGCCGGAAAATACACCTAAACTACTAGATGGAATTTATTGCAGCGTAATAACAGAAAATGGCTTGAAAGACCTTACCGATGCAATTTCCAAGCGTTTAATGCTAAACACTGAATTGCCCAATAAACCAATTATCATCAATAACAGACATTTAGTTGCTCTATCTAAATGCTTGCAATCCTTGCATCGGGCAAAACAATGCCTAAAAGAAAATCAGGGCTACGAATTCATCGCTTTTGAACTTATTTCCGCCAGCAATGCCTTAGAAGAAATCTTAGGAGTTATCACCACCGACGATCTCTTGGATAAAATCTTCAGCGAATTCTGTATCGGAAAATAAGCTATCCGCAGCGAAGTTAACTGCAATTTAGAAATACCTTGACTTATTTATTGTTCAGTGAGAAATGAAATTTGTGTATTATAAGAGGTGAAAATATGAGAAAACCTTGGTCAATTTCAACGACAGTGAGAAATCCTGAACGGTTAAGAGATTTTTTGCGGGTATTAAAGCAATTGGAAGGTCAAAGCTTTGATACTTCTAACCAGATAAAATATCAAGTGCTTTTAATTAAAGAACACATTTATAAACCGCTGAATATTCCTGTTGATTACCGAAAATATTATGAAAAACCAGAGACAGAAATCCCTTACAAAGTAGCTGAACAAATCTTTATTATGCAAAAATATGAGGATCCGCCAATGAGGGGAAGGCAATCTGTTAATCCTTTAAATAAGCTTGGTTTTTCTATAGCAAGGGAAGGATATGGTCCAATAATAATTACTGAGCTTGGAAATAAATTTTTATCAGATGATTACGAGATAGGTTATATATTTTTTAAAAGTTTGCTTAAGCTTCAGTTTCCAAATCCCTGGAGTGCGGACTTTTCCGAGAAAGAAGGTTTTGATATAATGCCTTTAATCGCCGTAATGAAATTAATAAAGAAAATCAACGGAGAAGCAGAAAAGAAAGGATTAGATAAAAATGAATTCAATTTATTTGTTCCTACTCTTATCAAATTTGACCAGGTAGATGAATATGTGCAACGAATTTTAGAATTTAGAAAAGCGAAAAACAAAGATGAATATATTAATAACTTTGCGAAAATGTTTTATCAGACAACGACTATACCAGCAAATAAGATAAATAATTTGTTTGATTATGGCGATAACATAATGAGATATTTTCGGCTTACAAGATATTTTAAGGTCTCAATGGATTCTTTAGGATATAATTGGAGTATTGATTTGGAACCTTCAAGAAAAGTTGAAATACAGCAACTTTTAAATAAGTATAAGGGAGAATCTTTTAAATTTAAAAATATAGAAGATTATTTAGTATATCTTTCTAATATTTCAGAGCCCATATTACCTTGGGAAGAAATGGAGAATTTAATTAAGGTAATTCAATCACTAAAAATTGATACTACTAATTTGATCAAGGAGGGAAA
>JAXGIH010000030.1:0-18958 GCA_040770845.1 Cloacimonas sp. (SeqCode) | reverse complement strand
TTGTCATAATTAAATGAGGGAGGAGCTGTGAAGAAAGTATTAACACTTGTCCTGATTATTACAATAGCCGGTTTACCGCTGATAATTACAGCCAAGCCATTTGGTAAAACGGGAACGGTAGCTTTGCAGTTTCTCAAGCTTGGTGTGGATGCTCGTGCCGTAGGTATGGCAGAAGCGTATACAGCCGTAACTGATGATATTTCTTCTGTTTACTGGAATCCTGCTGGTTTGGCTCCTGCCTTTGAAAATCAGGTTTTTGTTTCGCATACTAATTGGCCTGCCAGTATTATGCATGAATTCGGAGCTGCCACATATACCAATGGGGTATCTACTATTGCATTATATGGCAGCATATTACATATGGATGATATGGATATAACAGAAGAAGAGCCATTTGGACCTACTGGAGAGAAATTCACTTGCAGTGACATTGCCATAGGAGCAGCTTTTGCTCAGCAATTTACCAATAAATTCTCAGCCGGACTGGGAATAAAATATCTCCGTGAAAATCTGTATGAATTTAATGTAAACAGCTATGCAGTTGATGTTGGTTCAATGTATAATACGGGTTGGAGAAATATAAAAATCGGGATGGCAATGCGTAACTTTGGTCCTGACATTCGTTTTCGGGTTGATGATGATGAAGACGGCAAAGATGATGAAGACCCTTTTGATTTGTTTGATAATGATGGAGATGGTCTTGTTGATGAAGATGGTATTGAATTGGATAGTAAAATCCCTCTCAGCTTCTCTTTAGAGTTAGTGGGCGACCTGATGCGGAAAGGAAATAACTATTGATCGCATCTCTGCAGTTGGATAATGTAATAGAACCGTTTAGAGACCTGGAATTTGGGAACTGAATATAAGCTGGGAAACATATTTTTCCGCTGCGGATATCAATTCAATTATGATACAAATGGCTTTGCTGTTATGAGTGGGCTGGCAAGTTCCTACTTCTTTTGGAATTTTTAACATTGACTATGCCTATACCGATATGGGTGATTTGGCTGGTTCTTTATTATGCGCTCATCGTGTTTCTTTAAAAATTAAATATTAAAAGAATCAATAAAGATTCAGGAGGAAATAATGAAAAAAATCCTATTAGTCATCTTAACATTGTCTTTGCTTGTGGGCATAGTTTTTGCCCAGGAAATGATTCCTACTCCTGATAACAAGAAGGCAATGGAAACCCCTGTCCCTAAAAATAATACCGAGCGAACGAACAGCTCCGGTATATACTACTAAACTCCGCATTCTCTTCGAATCTCTTATTATGATTATATGATAGGAAGTTATAACGGTTTGCCTTTACGTGTAATTCCGTCTAATATTTTAGGAGGGCGGATATTTCTTAACCTATCATGGACGGTAGAACCTCTACGGGAACCCGTCGTATATTTTACGCTTATCTTGATGCTAACGGTGATGTTATCGTTAATAATGAGATTACAACAGAAGCAAATAATGAAGGATATGGCACTGTGGCTGTTGATCTCGGTTTCTGAAAGCCATTTTATGCTTGGCATGCAAATTCCGATACTGATGCGGAACTGGAAGTGCAGTTTACCGTAGATCAATTTTATGAGGGCATTTATGGCTTATTTACCCTCTTGTAGATGCTATTGATAATCCTTCAACTGTTTATACTTCCGATGGTAATTTTACTGACGATAATGAATTCATCGGCTCCACGGCTGTAATTGTCCTCTCCTTATCCCGATAAGAGAAGAATTCCGCGTGATAGCAAGAAACTCAATTACTCACACTTACGGGGTCCTTCCGAAAATCCCAAAATTGCTTATGCTGATTTTGATAAGCTTTTCAAATTGAACAAAATGTTCCTCTTACTTGGCAATATACCCTTACTCCCGAAATGGATGAATGGAATGTGGATGACGAGTGGCGTAGACCTTTCCATTCCTTAACGTCGGATAATGCAGGAAACATTTATTATGCCGGTTTTCATTTTGCTACGGAAGCAGATGGATCAACCGATATTGTTGAGCCGGATGTAGATGTTTTCTTCAATGTGGAAATTATGGAGAAGGAACTTGGTCGTGGTGTCCAGCAGTTGGGGTAACTTACTCATGATGGAATCCTAATACCAGTCCTACCGATACAACTGGTTCTTCAAAAACCAAAGCGAATTACCTTATGGTGATAATGATATTTACTGGGAATTATTTTCTTCGGCTTCAAGTCATTTGAATGCTACTGTTGACGATTTGGGTCGTATTCATTTCCCTGCTGTTTGGAGGATAGTACCACGATGGTTATTGGTTTCCCACCAGCCAATTACCCAAAGAAATTATCTTTGATCCTTCTCTACCAGAAGATTCTCACGCTTAGAATTAATGACATTCCGGGCCCCATATGATCCAACTAACGATGTAGATGAACATTATCAGCCATGGGATAGCCAACCACCTTGGGGTGTTGAGGACTTTGTTCGAAGATCCTGATACAGGTGAGTGGTTTATTGATATGTATTTAAGCTGGGAATTCCCCTATTGGGATATGAATGCTCATGATAGTGCTATGTTTTTCCATTGCAATAATATGAAAGTTACTGAAAATAATGGTCATAGAATGTTAGCTATGGTCTGGCAAAATTGCGCACGGGCAAAGTGGCATAATGCTGATGGTGATAGCGACTATTCTGCTTGGGCCTGAGATCTGGATTTCCGTTTCTCTTGATAACGGTAATCATTGAGTGAGCCCATTAAACTGAACAATATTGAGACCCTGAATTTGCAGGCATTAAGCCAATGTGGGTATATCCAGCTGACAAAGTTATTTATGTTGGTGAAAGTAATGGTGAGAAAGTTGGTAAGCTTGGTCTTCTTTTCTATGATGATTTTACCTGGGGTGCTTTTGTTATTAGTCCTGAGTCGGGTCCTATGAATGATGGTGGACGGGTAATGTTTACAGAACTGCAAATCGTCTTTCCCAGCAACGCTTCAGATGATCCTACTGTTAGCCCTGTTACCAATATGTTGAATCAAACTATCCCAATCCTTTCAATCCGAAACTACCATCAGTTTTGATATGCCCAAAACTGCTAATGCTAATCTATCCGTTTATAATGTGAAAGGTCAGTTGGTTAAAAACACTTCATAACGGTATTGCCAATTTCCGAAGAAATACTGTGGTCTGGAATGGAACAGACAATAATGGTAACAAAGTTACCAGTGGACTATATTTCTATCGCCTTACCACAGATGGCAAAGTTGAAACCCGTAAAATGATGTTGATGAAATAAGAAAACCCTTCCTCAAAATGTAACATAAAAAAGCTCCGGTATAATGGAGCTTTTTTTATCCGAAGAACGATATCCTCGTTGACCTCCCGGTCAACCACCTCTCAAGATTTATTACCGGAAGGTTGACGAGGATGTCAACCTTCCGGAAGAACTACATCCTGTCGATCAAAAAAAATCCTTATGAATCCCTATAATCTATTCAATCCTAATTGCTAATTTATCTTCGTCAACCTTGTTTTTTCAACAGCAACCACATAAAAAAAGGACAGCCGATAAAGGCAGTAATTATTCCTACGGGTAATTCCATAGACAATATATGTTTAGCGAGCAGATCACAGGCAAGAAGAAAAATACCTCCCGACCATAATGAAAGCAGATATATTCTTTTCTGTCCTGAAGGAATAAAAAAGCGCACAATGTGCGGAATAATTAATCCGACAAAGCCAATTATTCCGGCATAAGATACACTAATTCCAATCACTATAGAAGTGAGGATAAAAATCTTACGCCTTAGCGATAAAACATTTATTCCCAAGCTGGCAGCATATAAATCTCCGCAACTTAAAATATCAATAGCTGTGGACTGGAAAAAAAGATAGATGAGGATAATAAGAGATAACCCCATCAGAATTAAAAAACTTGTCCATTCACCTTTAGTAAATATATGCCCCAAATTACCCATCAGGGTTCCTAAAATTAGAGCCGTATCTTGCTGATGAAGATACATAATCAACGAAATACCAGCAGAAAAAAACATTCCGGCAATCACACCAGCAATCAATAAACGGCTTTTATCAAATCTTCCTTTTTGGTGTGCCAGTTTCCAAACCAGCAACATTGTAAAACCTGCACCTATAAAACCACCAACAGGCATCAAAATAATCAATCCGGATATACCAAGAAGTATACTGCCAAAAGCAGAACCGGAAGAAATTCCTAAAATATACGGTTCGGCTAATGGATTGGCAAGCATAAGTTGATAGATAGAACCAATTCCGGCTAATGCTGTTCCGGTGAAAAGAGTTAACAGCAAACGGGGAATTCTAACCTGAGTAATAATATTCGTATCCGGTTTGCCTAATGTAAGATATGCAATAATAATGCCTACACCGATTAAGAACCATAGAATCAGAATCAATATTTTTTTCATTTCTCTTCCCGCCATTCAGCAAAAATTTTTGCCAGTTCTTTCATTCCTTCAATACAGCGAGGAGTTGCGCGTTGAAGCAAATCGGGATTGATGTCCTTCTCAAAGTAAATTCTTCTTTTTTGAATAGCCGGTATATTTTGCCAGCCCTTTCTGTTAATTATATTTTTTAGGGTATCCTGTGAATAGCAAATCATAATATCCGGTTTAGCAGCAATAACTGCTTCCGGATTTATTCTGGCATAGTCACGTTCCAGGGTAGAAAAAATATTATCGCCTCCGGCAAGTTCAATAAGTTCACCTATAAATGAAGAATCAGAAACGCTCATTAAGGGATTTCTGTATATTTCCAGATAAACCTTAGGACGGAGTTTGCCTTGTGCATTTGCCTTAATTTTTTCTATTTCCTCTTTTAAGTAATTTACGAGTTTTACGGCTTCCTCTTTTTTCCGGATAAGAGTTCCTATTCTTTCTATGTCTGAAAGCATTTCGTTAATACCTTTAGGATAAATAACTTCCACCTGAAAGCCCAAATTTTTAAGGTCATAAGCCATGTTTTCCTGCTCCAAAGAACTGCAAAAATTAGCTCGGATTGGTATAATGATGGCTTCTTTATCAATACTGCTGAAAGAGCCAACTATCTTTTTCTGCTGCAGAGAAGGTGGATAATTACATTCAGCAGTAATACCTGTAATTTCCTTTTCGGCATTTAGAGCGCAAATAATTTCTGCCACTTTCCCGGAGAAAGAACTACAATGCCTTTCTTTTGATTGTTTCGTTTGCTTACAGGAAAAGCAAAGAGAATAATAATAATTACAGTTAGAATTCCTGATTTCTTCTACTGGAAAATTCCTTTTTTCTTTTATCCTAATTTATATTTAAGTTCTAAACAGCAGGTCTTATAGATAAAGCAACGAGAAAATCACTATTCCCTGGGAAAGAGAACTTACTAATTCTATTTAACAGCTTATCTGTTAGTGCGTTATCCTGCCCAAAACAATTCTCTTTATTCATATTTCTGTTTTTGCTCTTCTAAAAACAAGAATATTTTTTTCCTTAAACTAAATTTACCGCCTCCTGTCAAGAAAAATGAATTGCCTCAGCCTCAATTGGGCATAATTTAATCCATCTGATATATGGAAATAATGCTTAATATTATTTCCCCTATTCATTAATCCTATATTGTATTAAAAGGGGTTGATGATGGGATATGCCTAAATATAAAGAAAATATGATTTCATTTGGGGAATGATAAGCAATTTTTTATTCTTGCAAAGTAGGAATCTGCTAAATCCGTATTGCTAACCTATACGGAAAGAAAGTATTGGTATTTTTTCGGCTTTTGGGCTTGACAATCTTTTCCTGTAATTTAGTAAGGTGTTTATTATAGTAATTGGAATGATGTAAATATAAAAGATTAAGCTTAATAAAGAGGTGAATTATTTTAACTTCCAGTAAATTATGGGATTCCATAGCATTGATTATGGGTCTGCTGATAAGTTTGGTATTAATTGCATCCCTCACGCAGATCATAGTTGGTGGTTCAGTTCTTGATACATTCAGTAAAGTAACTTTACGAATTATCAATATTCTGTTTGGAATTTCCATAGTGTTAATTATCCTCATCGTGGTAATGGAAAATGGTTCTCCGGCAACAACTATGGCTTGGATTTTAGTGCTCATTTTTTTACCGGTTGTGGGCTTTATATTGTATCTTTTTTTTGGCAGAAATTGGCGAAAAAAGCGCTTATTTAGTAAAAAAGGATATGCCGATACCAAATTGCTGTTATCTTATGTTCACAATCATCCTTCCGATAGAGAAAACAATTGGCAGAACGACTTGAATGCGCGACTTTATAACTTATTGAAAAATAACAGTAAAGCTACTTTAACGGTAAACAACAATTTAACTCTATATAACGATACGGGAAAAGCATTTAAAGCAATTTTGGAAGGCATTAATTCTGCCCAACATTTTGTCCATCTGGAATATTTTTCCGTTTTTGCAGATGAAACAGGTTACACTTTGCAAAAGTTATTGATTCAAAAAGCACTGGAAGGTGTTGAAGTGCGTTTTATTTATGATGATGTAGGTTGCTGGATGCTGAAAAAATCATTTAAACAAGAATTACGCGATGCAGGAGTGGAATTTGTTCCTTTTATGCCTGTTTGGATTCCTTTTTAAACAGTCGGTTAAATTATAGAAATCATCGTAAACTGGTAATCGTGGATGGAGAAAAGGCATATTTGGGCGGTTTGAATATTGGAGATACATATTTAGGCAAAAAAAGCTATTATGGTTACTGGCGTGATTCCTTAGCAGAAATTGCAGGTCAAGCAGTTAATGCTTTGCAATCAATCTTTTTAGCGGACTGGAATTTTGTAACCGGAAAAAATTTGATGCAAGAGGACTTACTGCATAAATACCTTCCTGTTATTTCTCCTGATAAACAAAAATTTCTCCCGATGCAAATTGTAGCTGATGGTCCTGATAGTGATTATGACAGCATAATGCAATTATATTTTGCAGCAATAACTTACGCTAAACATAGCATTCGGATTTCTACTCCCTACTTAATTTTAAACGAAAGTTTACTTTCCGCTCTAAAAACTGCCGCTATCAGCAGTGTAAAAGTTCAGATACTGGTTCCCGATAAGCCCGATCATTTTTTGGTTTATTGGGCTTCACGCAGTTATTTTCAACAACTTTTAGATGTTGGAGTAGAAATTTGGACTTATCATAAGGGTTTTAATCATTCCAAAATATTGATTGTGGATGACGAATTTCTGCTAATCGGAACTGCTAATATGGATTTACGCAGTTTTAAACAAAATTTTGAACTGGCTGCCGCAATATACGATAAAACTGTTTGTGCCGAAGCAATTAAGCAATTTGAAGAAGACCTGTTATCCAGCGGTAAAATTATTCCTGAGAAATTCAGACAGCGCAGTATGCTGCAAAAAACAAAAGAATCCATCTGCCGTCTGGTTTCCCCTTTGTTATAACATCCGGGAGGTTAAGGTCTTAAGTCAGCAGTTATTAGTCCTCACTACCAAATAAGTTTGGGAGCAATGAAAAAGTTATTTCGGCAGTGACGACTTCTGACTTAAAAAAAGGAGAAAAAGTTATGAAGTTTATCAACTATCCTTTATCAGAGAATCTGGATACAATAGTCCAAAAACTTGTTCAGCCGGATTCTCTTCTTATTTTCCCAACTTTGAGGGCGGCTAAAAGAGCTGCCAGAGAATTTTTGAACAATTGGGATCTTTCCTGGTGCGGTTTTTACAGTATGGAAGAATTGCGTTCTGCTCTTATTTTACCTAAACAACCCTTATTGACAGATGAAAAACGACTGCTTTGCCTGTATCTAGTAATGGAAGAAAGCGAACGGGAATTTTTTCATATATATAATTATAGTGATATTGTGGACTGGGGAACGCGTTTTTTTGATTTCTTTGAAGAACTATGTGAAGAATGTGTAACCATTCCGGACCTTGAAGAAATGGTGAATTCCGGATCTTTTCCCTTACAGGAATGGCAGGAGATATATTTGCAGAAGATTTTAACTATCCGCGGTAACTATCAAAAATACATCAATGTATTAGGTTTCAGTGATCCCATTTTTTACTTGAATTCCGCTAATATTTCTGTCCCCTGGCAGGGTTTAAATATTTTTTATCTCAATCAATATTATTACAGTGGCTTGGAAAAACAACAGATAAAAGCTCTGGAGGATTCAGGAAACAGGGTAACAATTATTACTCACGGTTTGGAAACAGAAAGCAATGGTGAAAACTGGAAAGTAAAAGATTTCAATTTACAGGAATCCTGGAATTCCTTGAAAAAGAAGCTCATTGAAATTATAGAGAACGGACAATGAAACCCAAATGGCATTATCTTTTCTCGCAAATTTGGAGCAAGATTGTCATAATTGCGCTATTATTGACAGCACCTTTCACTTGAAAAGCTATAGTCATTACTTTCCCGAAGAACATTTTGCCAAACCGGAAAGCTATTCTTTCTGCGAAGGGACTATTTACAAAATGCTTTCTGCAATTGCCACAGGACTTAAAGCTACAAAAGATACAAATGGCTATCTGCCCATAAAAATATTGGCAAATTATATCTCGGAAGATTGGTTCTGCCGTTACTTTTACGCTGAACAAGGTAACCTAAAACTGGATGACTATATCAGTCAACTGCGTCTGGAGCTTAGTTTTTTAATTAATTGGGATTATCTTTATGTGGACTATGCTTTGTTTCTAACTGCAGATTTGCCAACCCTGAAATCCCTCGTATGGGAATATTACAATTTAATCAATGCCTTCGGCAAAATCCAAAATCTGAAAGAACTCTGCAACCTGATTGATAGTCCCAATTGCTTACAGCTAAATAAGTTGCTGGAAGATAACGAAAAACTCTATACTGATATTTTACCTGTTTTTTGGGAGAGAATGGCAAACTTTATGGCTATTGAAAATTTGGGCTTGGTAAATTCCTGGAAACAAATTTTTGCTGAAGACAGCATTGGCTTAAATCTGCTTGATTTGCTTTTGAATTTTCTTACAACCGGCAAAATCAGTTACCAAAGAAATGAAGCCCTAACTCCCGAATGGGAAATTAGTAATTTGCTGGATGCAAGAAATAGAAGTTTTTCCACCGTTGCCTTCTTTCAAATGATTGAAGGCATTATTCCTTCCAGTCCAACTCCGGTTTGGTTATTCAATGAATCACAACGAGCAAAATTAGGATTAAAAACATTTAACGATATCAGAAACTGGGAACGCTATTATTTCTGTCGTCTTTTACTGTGTTCAGAGCGCGCAATTTGTTTCAGTTATATAAATCAGGAACGCGATATTAGCTCCAGTTCCTTTTTGGGTGAATTGGAAGAACTGCTGAAAAATGAAGAACTGGATTTATTTAAAAAAAGAAAAATTCTTGTTTCTCTACCGGATGTTTATAATTGGGAACTAGTTAATAAGACAATTCCCGAACTTGAAGATCAAGAAATTTGCAATAATAATAAAGACCTAACTGAGGATTTCTTTATAATCCCTTCCGGGATCCTATTACTGATTTCCCAATGAATAATCAGATTAATTTCAGTAAGCTTCAGCCCTTTATCCAATTTTTGAAAAATCCCTTCCTCTGGTTTGTAGAAAATAAAAGCAAACTCTCAATACAAAATTGGGAAGCCGAAGAAACCATAAGTTATAAACTCTTCGGTAACATTATGCATACTTATTTTTCTACTACCTTAGGTAAATTGAAAGGAATTCACGAATCCCACACAATATTGGAAACCCTCTTTGGTAATAGTAAAAAACTGGAGGAACAACTAAAAAATGTAATTGCTTCCGAAAAAATGATATATCAAATCCCTAAGAACTATAATGCCGTTTTTTTAGGGGAAATCCTGGCAAAAAAATTATCTGAATCCCTCTTCTTTTTCTATCAGGACTGGCTGAAAAAACAGGTGGAAGGAAGAAAATTTATTCTCATTCCCGAAGAGGATAAAATTAGCCGTGCGGAAATGAAACATAAACAACTGGGAAAGGTCAATTGGGGCAATAAAGAATATATTATTGGCATCCGAGGAAAAGCAGACCTGCGTATTGAACTGGAAAATAAAGCTCTCATTGTGGACTTCAAAACAGGCAGTCATGACTATCGTCAACTCTGCATCTATGAATGGTATTATTATCTTCTGGATGATGTTTCGGCGCCAAATGATGTTTCTTCCATATTTTGGAATATCTTAGATCCTACAGATAAAGTGGAAGGTGTGAATGAAGAAAAACGCAATAAACTGAAACAGCAGATTTTGGATAATCTGGAATTGTGTCTGGCAAATGGTTATAGCACAATTACCAAAACAATTGATAGACAGCGTTGGCAAAATATTACCAGAGCTGATTTGTTAAGCGGAAAAGGAGGTCTGAAATGATTGAAAATAACTGCAGAATAATTTGTGCTAGTGCCGGAACCGGAAAAACCTACCGTCTTTCTGTAGAATATCTTTCCCTAATCTTAAAATATTACGGTAAGAATGAATTTTCTTTGGATAATATCCTCGTTTTAACCTTTACGCGTAAGGCAACTGCAGAAATTAGAGATAGAATTATTAAACATTTGGAACTATTGGTTTCTGAACCGGAAACGGAAGAAGAACAAAAGAAACAACAAGAATTACTGCTCAACCTTAGAAAACTTAATAAAACAAAAGAAATTCCCTTAAGTGAACAGGAAAAAAATTTACTGCTTAGTGCACGCAAGGAATTAATCTGTGATCAAAGCCATTTGCAAGTGATGACTATTGATTCCTACACAGGACAGATCTTCCGTAATATTGTGCGTCCCTTAAAAAATATTGAACATTATGAAATAGATACCGAAGCCGTAAAAAAGATTATGCCCTTTTTGCTTGATCATTTAATGGAACCGGATTTAAGGGAAAAAATTAAAAATTTATTAAGTAGGAAAGTTAGCCGTTCCTTAGATGAATATACTAAATTTTTCTGCTCATTAATTGAACAGCGCTGGCTTTTTTATATGATCACTAAACGCCAAGCAGTTCATAATTCTTCTTTAAACGGAACTTTAATGAATTTAAATCCCGAAACCGAGCCAGCTGAATTCTACACACAATTTCTGAAAGAAATGCAACGGATTATAGCATTAGTAGCTAATATCTGTTCTGATTTGGGTAAAGCATCTCTGGAGGATTATTTTAATAAGGACTTTAGAAATTTAGCTGTGAAAGGTGCCCTAACTCCTGTTGCTATTTTCAATAACTTAAAACAACTTAATTCGGATGAGGCGGAAAAACTACTATATATATTAGATAAAGGCACTATCTGGAATAAACAGAAAATAAGCAACAAGAAGTTTGAAGCCGAAAATATTGAACTGGAAAATGCTCAAAATGAAGCCAAACACCATTTGGCTGATTATTTAATCTGGAAATTATATCTTCCCGAACAAAGAGAAATTGAGGAACTTTGGTCAAGTGTACTGGAAAGATACGATAATTTGATATACCGCTATAAAAATTTGACCTATGATGACATAACCTGGTTTACCTTTGAAACACTCTTTAGTTCAGAACCACCTTTTCTAAATCCCGAAGATGCAGTTTCAGCAACGGAATTTTATCAATTTTTAAGTCATAGAACCCGTTTTTTACTGATAGATGAATTTCAAGATACTTCCCTGATTCAATTCAATATATTAAAGCCAATCATTGAAGAAATTACTGCCGGAGAAGGTTCCAAACCTTTTGGGGGCTTGATAGTTGTAGGTGATGAAAAACAATCCATTTTTGGCTGGAGAGGAGGTGAACGTGATTTACTGCTGAA
This sequence comes from Cloacimonas sp. (SeqCode), assembly GCA_040770845.1. Lineage (GTDB taxonomy): Bacteria > Cloacimonadota > Cloacimonadia > Cloacimonadales > Cloacimonadaceae > Cloacimonas. The sequence continues at coordinate 7,187 of JAXGIH010000030.1, read as the reverse complement.
TTTGAAAGATATTTTCCCAGCTTTGGGAGATCTTACAGTTGAAGCACTGGATAAAAGCTACCGCTGTGGTCCAACTTTAATGGAATTTATCAATCAGGTCTTTATGAATGCAGAATTGTGTAGTTTACTCCAAGAAAAAGAAATGCAATGGGATTATAAACATATTGAGAGCGCAGAAATAACAAAAGAACCAGGAACAGAAATTGAATTCTGCCTGAAAAATTTCTCCACAAGCATAGCTGCTGCTGATAGTGAAAAAGATATTTACACGGATTTTGTAGAAAGGATGGTTGTGCCGGCTCTGGAAAAAGATGCTTCCGGATCAATTGCTATTTTATGTAGAACCAATGAAGAACTTACAAAAATTCAGCAGGCATTGGATTTAAGCGGCAAAACCAGTTTATTTCAACCCAACAGGTCTATTATAGAACATCATTATGTAGCTCCTTTGCATTCCTGGCTGCGTTTTTTAGCACTTGGGGTGACTGGATGGATTTTATTTCCTTTCTGCGTTCGACTTATGTGCTAATCAATACAATGAATGAAACAAACCCTTAATATGTTCCCGGAACAATAGAAGTGCAAAAAGATAAACAAAAACCTGTAAAAGCGGATTTTTCGGCTATACCTATCGTAAATGAATTCTGCCAACTCTCTTGTAGCAAAGAAAACAAAAAAGCAACTGAAATATGCAGAGAAATGATAGACCTTTGTTTACCCTCCAAACAGCCAAGTGAACGGGACTATTTGAATTTACATCGCTTTCTGGATATTTTATCAGCACACCAGTTAGCTGCTTCTAATAAAGGAACTTCTTTTCCCGATTTACTTACCTATTTTAAAGGCGATAATGCCAATGCTTGAGGATTTTAAACAGGTATCTGTGAATGCTGATGACAGTTTACAGCTTCTAACCATCCATAAATCACAGGGCTTACAATTTAATCGGGTTTTCGTTTTCTGTAACCTTTCCGGAAAACATAGAACAAATAGTAAAACCCTTAATTGGGCATTAGAGTATGAAGGAAACACATTTAACCGGAATTCGGGATTCCGAAGACTCAGTTTACATTATCAGAAAATCCTGAAAACATCAAGCTATGCCGATCTCTATCTCCAAAACAGGAAAAGAGAACAACTGGGAAAATTAAATAACCTCTATGTAGCTATAACCCAGGCAGAACAAAAATTACATCTCTATTTCGGTTACAAGTTTAAGGAGGGATGGGAGGACTATTATAATGCAAATAAAGAAGATAATCTGGCTGTACTTTGTAATTATTCTGTTTAGCTCATTTTAAAATTCCACTCTGATGAACGCGGAGTTTATATTGAAAAAGCTGCCTGCAGGAGAATAAGAAAAGGAACATTTTTTCTTCCCAATCCCCAAAAACTAATCTGAGACAAATCAATTCTCATATAAAAATTCGTCATCATAAACCTATAAATTGGGATCATTTAGTCTATAGACCTTCCTGCCGTGAAAACCTTAAAACATATCTATTTGAACGCCTTCAAAACTGATTGGGGATTTATTGCATTTTTATATGTCCTTCCTTATCTATAATGAAACAAAAGAACATAAATATGCTTATTACAGATACGCAGATACTTCTTGGAGCTATTTTTACCGTCTTTCAAATTGAGCAACTGGCTGATCGCTGTCAAAAGGTCTGCGATTCAAATCCCTATCTTTTTACTTCCGGTTGGGATAAAATCTTTACTGAACAGGAAATTCTGGGGGACAGCAAAATTATGAGAATAGACCGTTTGATGGTTAATACTGCTGAAAAAGTGGTTCTGATTGCGGATTATAAAAGCGGAGATATTTACGATTCCAATCAACTTGCAAACTATAAAACAGCTCTATCCAAACTGCCTGTTTTCAAGGGCTATAATATTGATACCAGGATTGTAATTGTGTAGTCAAGAGGTAGAGAAGTCAAAAATGTGTAACCAGAGGACTACAAAACAAAAGTATTGACTAAAATATCAAGTAAAAAGAAAAGGATAAATTGAGAAATAAACCAAAGGATTAGCAATGCTGAAAGCCAAAATTTATGTTCAACTTAAAGCTAATGTTCTTGATCCGCAAGGTAAGGCAGTTACAAATTCTCTGCATAACCTGGGTTACACGGATGTGTTTGAAACCCGTATCAGCAAATATATAGAGATGAGTTTTAGGAATGATAACAGAGAAAAAGTCAGCCAGGAAGTAGAAAAAATTTGCCAAGACCTTTTGGCTAACCCTAATACCGAGACATATCATTTCGAAATAATTTCAGAGGAGTAATTTCTTGCGTATTAGTGTTGTTACTTTTCCCGGTTCCAATTGTGATTATGATACTTACAGAGTTTGCAAAAGCCGGGGTCATCAAACCAAACTTATTTGGCATAAGGATTCCGATTTGGAAAAGCCGGATTTGGTAATTTTGCCAGGTGGTTTTTCCTACGGTGATTATCTTCGTTGTGGAGCTTTAGCCAGGTTTTCTCCCATTGTGCAAGAAGTTATCGCTTTTGCCCGAAAAGGAGGTTTATTAGTTGGTATTTGTAATGGTTTTCAGATTTTAACGGAATGCGGTTTACTGCCTGGAACTTTAATGATGAATGAAAATTTGCATTTTATTTGTCAACATCAATATATTCGGGTAGAAACAGAAGCCAGTCCTTTCACTCAAGGCATTGGTAAAGGAAAAGTTATGGATATTCCCATAGCGCATAAAGAAGGTAATTATTATATTGATCCCGAGGGCTTAAAACAATTGATAGCTAACGATCAAATACTTTTCCGCTATTGTGATAAACAGGGAAATATAAACATTGCAAGTAATCCTAACGGCTCATTAGATAATATAGCGGGAATTTGTAATAAACAGCGCAACATTTTAGGGATGATGCCACATCCTGAACGTTCTGCTACGGAAACAGTTCCCACTAAAGATGGAAGGTGGATTTTTGCTGCCATTGAAAATGCTCTGGAATAAAATCTTAGAACTTCTGATTCCTCCTGCCTGTTTGGTTTGTGGAAACAGAATAGATGACCGTTATCAGGTTATTTGTCCTGATTGTGAAGCGAAGCTATATCTAATTGGAGAAGGAACTTGCCCTGTTTGCGGAAGTGAAAATAAAGAACTTCCCTGTGAGGTTTGTGCGGAAGGAAATTTTGCCTTTGATTCTGCCATTTCTGTTTTTCGCTATTCAGGTCCGGTTAGAGACCTGATACATATTTTGAAATATAATGGCTATAGTTCTCCTGCCGGTTATTTTGCTTTGCCGATAGCAGAACTTATTGAATCCAAACCAGTTTTAAAAAATTACGACTATATATGTGCCGTTCCTTTGCATAGAGTAAGAAAAAGAGAAAGAGGTTACAATCAATCCGATTTAATTGCCTATTCTGTGGCTAAATTGATTGATATGCCATATTTTAATCCTGTGAAAAGAAGAATCAATACTTTAAGCCAAACCCTACTTTCCCGTGATCATAGAATAAAAAATTTGGCTGGTGCTTTCCAGGTAAAAGATAAAAACCTCGTAGCAGGCAAAAAAATTATTTTAATTGATGATGTTTTCACTACCGGCAGCACCTTAAATGAAATTGCCAAGACCTTGCGCTCTGCAGGAGCAGATAAAATTTGTGCCATAACCGTTGCCCGAGCTTAAAATGAATAAGGAATTTTGGGAAATCCGACCCGAGACCTCAGAAAGCGAAATCAATGAAATGATTGAAAAGGTGGCAAAATTTATTGCTGAAAGGCATTTGGCTCCTGCAGGAATTCTTCTTTTTGAATCTTTCCGTCCTTTACACGGAATTGGAAGTCAAGCACTGTTTTTTATTCTTCCGGTAGCAGAAATCATTTTTGATTCCAAAAAATATCAGCAGTTTGCCATTATGATGGAAGATGAAAATAATATAAAAAAACTCATTAACAGGATGGACGAGCTGGATGAAATTTATACTCGTGAACGCAGACAGGAAAACAAGCTCAAAAAACAGCATCGCAAAGCCAAAAGAAAGGCATTTTACCACAAACTATTTAAGAAAATAAATAAAACTGCTTGAAAAAGTGGAGGATATATGCAATACGATGAGAAACGCCTTACCCGTATTGTTGCAACTGATTGTGGCAGCACTACTACCAAGGCAATTTTAATTGAATGGATAGATGGAGAATTTCGTCAAACCATTCGCGGGGAAGCACCTACAACCGTTGAAGCACCCTTAAACGATGTTACCAAAGGTGTTATTAATGCCACTCAGGAATTGGAAGAATTGGCACGCCTAAAGTATCACAATCCTAATATCAAATTTATGGAAAACGGAGAATTCGTTATTCCCCGTAAAGGTGATGTTGGCGTTGATGCTTATGTTTCAACATCTTCCGCAGGCGGTGGCTTACAAATGATGGTTACTGGAGTTGTTGCTTCTATGACAGGTGAAAGTGCAGAAAGAGCAGCTTTGGGAGCCGGAGCAATTGTTATGGACCTTATTGCCAGTAACGATAAAAGGATGAATCATGAAAAGATTGAACGCATCCGCGAACTCCGACCCGATATGATTTTAATGGCAGGTGGTGAAGATGGTGGCACTGTTAAACATGTGGTGGAAATGGCTGAATTGGTTGCCAGTGCAGACCCTAAACCCCGTCTTGGTTCCGGTTATAAACTGCCTGTTATTTATGCCGGCAATAAAGATGCCCGAGAAGAAATTATTAAAACTCTCGGCGAAAAGGTGGATTTGATTATCACGGATAACATTCGTCCCAAACTGGAAATTGAAAATCTTCTTCCTGCCAGAGAAAAGATTCATAACCTCTTTATGGAACATGTTATGAAACAGGCACCGGGCTATAACAAACTGATGGAATGGACGGTTGGTCCTGAACACGAACAAGTTCCTATTATGCCAACTCCTGCAGCAGTTGGAAATATTATGCAAGCAATTGCCAAAGAAGAAAATATTGAAGTTGTAGGTGTTGATATCGGTGGTGCCACTACCGATATTTTCAGTGTTTTTACCAAGGACTTCATTTTCAATCGCACGGTTAGTGCCAATTTGGGTTTAAGCTACAGCATTTCCAATGTGTTGGCTTCAGCAGGACTGGAAAATATTATGCGTTGGGTGCCTTTTGACATTAATAAGTGAACTGCGCAATATGATTAAAAACAAGATGATTCGTCCTACAACGATTCCTTCTCTGTTGGAAGAGCTTGTTTTGGAACAAGCAATTGCCAAAAAGCATTGCGTTTAGCTTTTGAGCAGCATAAGTCCTTTGCCAGTTCCTTAAAAGGGATGCAAAAACAGCGTGATATTTCGAAGCATTCTCCCAATCCATTTCCGGAAGAACAATTGTAAATATGATGACTTTAGACCTTTTAGTTGGTAGCGGAGGAGTTTTATCTCGCGCCACGCAGAAATCAGACCGTGATGATGTTAATTGATGCTTTTCTACCTGAAGGAATAACCCGTCTTTCTGTAGATAGCATTTTTATGATGCCCCATTTAGGTGTGCTATCTGAAATAAGTTCCAAAGCAGCTACAGAGGTTTTCCGTAAGGACTGTATGATTTATTTGGGAACTTGCGTAGCCCCTGTAGGAAAAGGAAAAATTGGTAAACCAGCTCTCTATGCCAAACTGGAGCTTCCTGATGGCTCTGTTTTTGAAGAAGATATACCCTTTGGCGAAATGCGTTTAATCCCTTGTGAGATTGGACAGGTTGCCAAAGCAACTCTGAAAACACATAGTGGCTTGATTTTAGATGCAGATAGAAAGAAAGAACTGACCGTTGATCTGCACGGGGGAAAAGTTGGCATCGTTTTAGATACCAGAGGTCGTAAACCTTTTGTTCTTCCTGCAGATAAAAATGAACGCATTTCTGCCCTTAAAAAGTGGATGAAAGTCCTGAATGCATACCCGGAACATATTTTGTCATAGGAGGATAAAAAAATGGGACAAGCATATTCTGCCGGTTTAACCGTTACCGATAATACAATCTTACGCAAAGAACGCATTCTGCCTTTGAAAGGGCAGGTTCTCGTTAAAAAAGGTGATAAAGTAAAAGCTGAAAATGTTGTTGCCGAAACTCTCAGGTAAAAAATACCTTTCAATCTTGCCAATAAACTTGGCGTAACCTCAACAATTAGTTAATTTCATTAAAATTAACCGGGTGATAAAATCACTCAAAAAACCGTTTTGGCTGAAACTAAAGGACTTTTCGGGCTCGGCATAATGAAAACGGAAATTCTTTCCCCTATTGAAGGAGAAGTGGAAAACATTTCTTCCGTAACAGGCCAAATCTTACTGCGTGAACCCCGTATTCCTGTTCAGGTAAAGGCATTTATTGATGGCTTGGTAACCGATATTATTGAAGAGGAAGGAGTAATCATTGAAAATAAAAGTGCCTATATTCAAGGAATTTTTGGGCTCGGAGGAGAAACCTTTGGCGAATTAAAAATGATAGCAGAAAGCCCCGATGATGAATTGGATGTTGCCAAAATTGATGCATCCTGTGCTGGTAAAATAATTGTTGCCGGTGCTTTTGCACCCTATCACGCAATTGATATAGCCCGGAAAAATGGCGTAAAAGCTATTATTACAGGTGGTATAGACGATCAGGATATTAAAAAATTGCTCGGCTATGATATTGGAGTAGCTATTACAGGACACGAAAATATCGGCATTACTATCGTTTGCACAGAGGGTTTTGGCAGAATTAATATGGCACAAAAAACCTTTAATTTATTAAAACATTTTGAGGGTTATAAAACCTCTATCCATGGCAGAACTCAAATTCGTGCCGGAGTTATTCGTCCGGAAATTATTATTCCACTTGAGTTTGAAGAACAGGAACTCGTTGCTAAAGAAGTTTCTATGCCCATTTTGGAAATCGGAACCGTAATCAGAATTATCCGTCAACCCCATTTTGGACACATTGCCAAAGTGACTGCTCTGCCGGAAGAACTTACTAAAGTGGAATCGGAAACTTTGGTTCGGGTTTTGGAAGCGGAATTTGAAAATGGCACAAAAATTATCGTTCCACGTGCTAATGTTGAAGTAATAGAATCCTGAGCAACATAATACCTAAGAAAAAAAGCCCGTCAGGGCAACTCATTGATAGCGATGGTGGTGTAAACCCCTCGTAAAATAAGGTTTAGATGGTTGAAAAGGTTTAAGGGTTGAGAAGTTT
>JAXGIH010000029.1:0-19748 GCA_040770845.1 Cloacimonas sp. (SeqCode) | reverse complement strand
GGCAGTGCTTTGTTTGATTAATACATCATTTTGTGCTTTAATAGAATCATTAAGTTCCTTACGATTTTCGGCACTGATATTTAAAAGTTCAGTGCGTAACCTGCCCATTTCTTCCCGATTATAACGTTCAAAGGTTTCAAAGGCACCTTTCAATTCACTGATATTTCCGTTTTCCTTTCCTTTATGCCTTTGGGAAAGTAAGATAAATAAATTTACGAAAGCAAGCACGATAGCTACAATAATAAGAACATAAACTAAAATCATTTTTCTTGCCCCTCCTTAAGGTAATAACCTGAGCAAAAAATATAACGAACCGATTAGTGTAACATCTGTATTACTGTCGGGATCAATCAGAATCGGTTGATACTTTTCATTTATGGAAAGCAAGATGATCATCTTTTGGGCATCATCCAAAACCAAACGCTTTAAAGTTATTCCTCCATCAATACGCACCGCACAAATCTTGCCCGCAAGTTCATGCCATTCATTAGAATAACGGATTAACACCAGATCCTGATTTCTAATATCAGGTTCCATACTGCGTCCATTAACTCTTAAAGCTACAAAGTTATTCAAAGCACCATTTATCAAGGAACGACGCACTGTTATAACATCTAGTAATGGGCCATAATTTTCCATTGGTTCACCTGCAGCAATCTCTCCACTAACCGGAATTTCTACTGTATCGGAATCCATTAAATCTAAGCGTGCCTGAACAATTTCTTCCAAACGGTCATTTAAGAGTTTCTGAAAATTATCCCAGGAACCGTTTTGAGGAGAGGTATCATTAGCAGTATTAAACATTTTTCCAACCCCTGTTATTAACCAATGAAGATTCACATTATAGTTCACAACCAATTCCATAAGTGTTTCCAGAGAAGGATTAGTTCTGCCACTTTCCATTTGAGATATGGCTGAAGGATTTATCTTTAAGACCTTGGCTAAATCAACCTGTTTGATTCCCAATACTTGACGAATCTGTTTAAGGCGTTCTCCAATCATTATTATCTCCTTCTGATGTTAGCAATACTTAGAATGAAGTATATTTAACATCTGAAACCATAATTATTAGCACCACTAAATCTGTCAAGCTTTTCGGACAATTTTGAGTCTGTAGAATTGAAGAATGAAAAATAAAGAATGCAAGTCAAGAGTCATTTGTGCCTTGAGAATTTTCTCTTGAAATAACTTTTAGGATATATGACTAATGACGAAGCTAGAACTAAAAGGAAAATATAAAATGACCTGAGAGAAAAGTAAAAAATCAATTTCGGTGACTTCGGTGTTTTCGGTGGCTAAAAATAATCTGTGTGCTTTAATCTTTCTTCATTCGGTGTTTTCGGTGGCTAAAATAATCTGTGTGCTTTAATATTTCGGTGATTTCGGTGTTTTCGGTGGCTAAAAATAAATCTGCCCTAAAACAAAAAACGAATATCCGAAGACACCCGTTTTTTTAAGGACTGCGCTATTGTTTATTAGCTGATAAACTACTTACCGGTTGGTGTAGTAGTAGGTGTTTGGCCCTCTGTAGGAGCTACTGTTGTATCAGGAGCAGGAGTAGTTTCTTCAATAGGAGCTACTTCTTCCTGGGGCTCTTCTGCTTTCTTTTTGCAGCCAGTAACCAATGTGCTGATCAGCAACATAGCGAGCAAGGTGATTAAGAGAACTTTCTTCATTGATTCCTCCATAAGCAAATTCCCTTTCGGGTACTTAGGTTTTTTTTCTTTTTTTTTGATTTGTTTTGGCAAGACATATAAAAATTTGCCGGTTCTATTGAAGGCCTGATAGAGTTAAAAAACTCTCATCTATCCTTCACACAGTCCTTAGTCACATCTATATACTTAGTTATTGGAGACATCATTTTAGGATACCAAAATCTTGGCAAGTATTTTTTAGAACGCACATCCAAGCCCAGATGAATCATCCCGGAACCAAGATTGGCAAAGTGTTTATCTCTATAACCAAGAGCATATTCCAATCCTAAAATTCCAAGCGTGTATTTATTTTCATTCCGAAACCGAGACCAAAAAGATCGGTCTTTAACTTGTTTTTCTCCTTGCCTAAAAATCCCTGATCAAAGAGGAGATAAATACGCAGATCAGGATTAAGGCGATAGCGTAATTCATAATTTATCCAGGCAAGGCGAAAAGAGCTGAATTCATCTTCATAATAGCCACGCAAAGTTCCATAGCCCCCCATTTTATATTGTTGCCAGAGTTCTGCATTTTTGTTTTCCAGATTACGAATTTCCGCACGCTATAAAACCCACAAAGCGATTTTTAACAGGAATATAGCCCTTTACACCTACTTCTGTAGCTCCATATAAATGTTTCGTCAGATTGCTTCCGGTTAAACGGTAGAAATTTCATTTCCATACCTTTATAGGGATTTACGCCACCTGCGTAATTGCTATAATTCCAAAAAGCGCCTATACTTTGTGCCTTTTCTTTATTTATAATAGCAGGTCTTCTGGCACCGGGATTTAAGGATTCAGTTGCCAGTTCAATACCTAAGCTGTGTTTCAGCATTTGATAATGAATTTCTACTTCTATAGGTTTTTATCCAGGTGGAATCCTGCTTGAGCTCTATAGAGTTCAATATCTCTGTAACAGGAATTCCCGGAATACCTGATTCGTGATACGCCAAAGAAAGTTCGCTATTGGAAGTAGGAATTTGTTTCCAGAAAAGTTTTATGGCACGGTCGGTACCCCAGGTTCAAAAATTGCAAACGGATTTGACTGATAATTTCAGTTCCTCGTTAATCCGATTATTCCTAAAACGCCTTCCAGATAAGTCATTTTACCTTCTTCAATGTTTATCAACAAGGTATTTTCATTTACGGGTTCCACATTACAATTGCGGATATAACTCTTTCGCTGGATATTTTCTTCTGCTTGAGTTAAGACCTCGGGAGTAATCAAGTCAATATTTTCCAAGCCGGAAAGATGCAGCAGGGTTTTGTCCTTTGTAACTTTATTTCCTTTAAAGATATAATTTTTCACGCGTAACGGTTTGCCTTCATCAATTCCGATATAAGCGATCAATGCCTCTTCCCAAACCAAAGAATCCAATTCAACTTTGGTAAAGAGATAACCCCTGCTTTGATAAAGCGAAAGGGTTTGTTGCATAATTCGGGAAAGCTGGTTTAAGTGATAATTTCTTTCCGGTGAAAGCAGTAGAAGTTGAAAGAGTTTTGCCTCACTGAAATACTGCATACCCTGAAAGCGGATTTTTACTTCATCGGAAGGTGCTTTTTCTTGCATCTTAAAGAGCAGGGAAACAGTTCCTTCATCTTCCGGAATCAATTCCGGAGAGGAAATCCAAACAAAGTATCTGCCTTTATTCTGCAAATATTTATACAAGTTAGAAGTGGCATTGGAAATAAGTTCCGGGTTGTATTCCTGTCCTTTTTGTAAACCGCTGGCTTTAATAAGTTCTGTTTCTTCTATTCCGGAAATGCCTTGAAAGCTTATGTTTCCAATATTTATAGCTAAAATAAGCCCAAAAGAAAGGCAGAAAAAGAGTGTTAAAAAACAATGCCTGCTCTGAAAAAAAACCACCCTTTATTCCCTATCAGCTTTTAACACAGCCAGGAATGCCTCTTGGGGAACGGAAACCGAACCAATTTCCTTCATCTTTTTTTTGCCCTCTTTTTGTTTTTCCAGCAGCTTTCTTTTGCGGGAAACATCACCTCCGTAGCATTTTGCTAAAACATCTTTCCGCAAAGGATTGATAGTGCTGCGGGCAATAATTTTTCCTCCAATAGCTGCCTGCAGAGCAATCTTAAAAAGATGTTTCGGAATAACTTCCGCAAGGGTTTCAGTAACACTTTTTCCCCAATTATATGCTTTATCTGATGGCAGATAAAGCTCATTGCATCTTTCACCGTTTATTAGGATATCCACTTTCACTACATCTGTTTCCCGATAGTCCTTAAAAGTATAATCCAAAGAAGCATAACCCCGACTAACGGTTTTCAGTTTATCGTAAAAATCAAAGATAATTTCAATTAAAGGCAGCTCATAATGCAGAGTAACTCTTTTTTCATCTATATACTGAATGTCTTTTTGAATTCCTCTGCGTTCCTGAACTAACTTTAACACATTGCCAATGTAATCCTGTAGGCACAATAATTTCCGTATCCATAAAGGGTTCCATAATACTTTCAATAGTGCTGGGATCAGGAAAATCAACCGGATTATTGATTTGCAGTTCTTCTCCGCTTTTCAGTTTTATTAAAAATCGCACGCTGGGAGTTGTAGCCATAATGGGAATATTATATTCCACGCCAGACGCTCTTTCACAATTTCCAGATACAGCATACCCAAAAAAACCGCAACGGAATCCATATCCCAAAGCGGCAGAACTTTCTTTTCATAATTGGAAGCATCATTCAATTTCAGCTTGGCAATGGATTCCACCAAATTTTCATAATCCTCTCCATTGATAGGAAAAATACTGCTATAGACCATTGGTTTGGGTTCTCTGAAACCAGAAGAGGATTTTCACAACCACCTTTGCTTAAAGTTATTGTATCACCCACTCTGGCATCGGCAACTTCTTTGATATTAGCAATTATGTAACCGGCTTCACCACAGGTAAGTTCTGTCTGGGGAGAAAATTTTAAGCCCAGATAGCCGATTTCTTCAATTTCATATTCTCTTGCCGTAGAAAAAGCTTTATTTTATCGCCTTTTTGTAATTTCCCTCAAAAAACACGCACTAAAACAACAACACCCCGATACATATCAAAATAGGAATCAAAAATCAATGCTCTGGGAGCTGTGTCAGATTGCCTTTAGAGCAGGTAAACGAGTTACAATGGTATCAAAAGGTCTTTTACTCCTTCACCTGTTTTAGCACTAACCTTAATTATTTCTTCGGGTAGGCAACCTAAAATTTCGCACAAATCATTTTCCGTGCCTTCAATATCTGCTTTGGGCAAGTCAATTTTATTGATTACAGGCAATATTTCCAGGTTGTTATCTAAAGCTAAATAAAGATTGCTCATTGTTTGTGCTTCAATTCCTTGTGAAGCATCCACTAAAAGAACAGCTCCTTCACAAGATGCCAAAGCACGCGAGACCTCATAAGAAAAATCTACATGACCGGGAGTATCAATCAGGTTTAAAGTATAATCCTGACCCTGATAGTTATATACCATTCGGATGGCGTGACTTTTAATCGTGATACCTTTTTCGCGTTCCAAATCCATACTATCCAAAACCTGAGAGACATCAGTTCCTTTGCCGATAATATGTGTCTCTTCCAAAAATCTATCTGCCAAAGTAGATTTTCAGTGATCAATATTAGCCACAATGCAGAAATTGCGGATAAATTCTTCTTTCATTCTATTTCCTTAATTTGTATCAAGTTAAACTGCATTTCCGGGAAGCGGAAAACTGAAGTCCAAAAATACCTGCCTTGCCTTTTTGTCAATTATCCTTTTTAAACAGCTGGGTTATATAAACAGAGGAGCGACTTGCGCTTTGTTCTCTTAAGAACAAATATCGTTTTCAACTTGAAAAGGGATAAATATTTTTTTTCATCTGTGGATTCCTGCTTGTACCGGAGGGACAAGAGCGCAGGAAGGACAAAGCTATATTTAATTTAACACAGGTATTAAATCCAATCTTTTTTCTCTTGGTAAAAAAATCTCGGTGTTCTCAGTGTTTTCGGCGTTTTCGGTGTCTGAACTTTTTCTCTTTTTCTCTTGGTAAAAAAAATTTCGGTGTTTTCAGTGTCTAAAATTTCTTTGTATAAAAGGAAATTAGCACTCTTGCACTTTGACTGCTAATTTTTTTCTTGCTTTTTGGAAAAACTGGATTATAATAATTAGTGAACGATAAAATGAACAAGGAGGTTCAAAATGAAAATCGTACCATATCGCAAAACAAACGAACTGAGACCGGTGAGCAATATGCTCAGCTTATTTGACGAGTTCTTCAATCGTTTTTACGAAGAAGAAGGAGAGGAAGATAACTTCCGGGCTATGGCAATTGATATTGTGGAGCATGATAAGGACTTTGAGATTCTGGCAAATCTGCCCGGATTTAAGAAAGACGATGTTAAAATCAGCATTCATGATAATCAATTAATGATTGAAGCTAATAGTAATGTTACTAAAGAAGAAACCAAAGGCACAGTTTACCGCTGTGAAAGATACAGTGGTAGCTATCGCCGTAACCTCTTACTTCCTGAGAATGTTGAGGTTTCCAAAATCTCAGCCAAGATGGAAGATGGGGTTTTGAAAGTTATAATTCCGAAGAAAGAGCCCTCTCCCAAAAAAGAAATCACCATTGAATAATCTATTATGGTGTAACAAATTACAGGGTTGCGCTGAAAAGCGCAATCCTGTTTTTTTTGTGTAGTCGGAGGTAGCAAAAGCTTTGCATAATTTTTGGCAGAGGAATGGTATCCTCCGTTTACCCAATAAAGCGTTATGAGTTCTCACTGCACAAAGAATTTGCAGGTAGTGTAGAAGTTATTTTGACAGAGATGGCTCCCGATATATTTTATTTTGTTTGTTATCTTACAATAAGAGAAGAAAATACAGTTTCTTACTTGGGAGCATTACTTACTCATTGCTTACCCATTACGGATGGCATTAGTATTGGGTAAGCAATGGGTAAGCAATGCTTCTTGGAAAATCAAATTATACTTGCCAAAAAGGACTCTACAAGTCAACCTTGCCTTTATTGCCAACCTTTAATAATAGGGAAGCTGAACTAATTATCCGAATAGCAGATTGCTTTTTGCCTGTTCCTGACGCACTCCAACAATCTTGAAAGTAAATTCATAGTTATAGGTGGTATTCTCAATTCTCACGGGAAGCTGGATTTTCATTTCCTTACCGTTGAATCGGACTGCTTTTTTGTATTCCGTTGGCAGAAGAGGAGTGCGCACATAAACACCTAAAAGGGTTGAAGGATTGGTATGATCGGCAGAATAGATAATTTCCGTAATATTAGAACGGGGAGGTATTGTGCTGGGTGATTGGGGTTTATCTTTTTCCGAATCAGGGGTGCTGGAAATCAACAAGCGATGGCCTATATTGTCATAATCCAGATATAAACCCTTTTCCCAGTCCAGAATAATATTCTTATCCGAAGCATTGTATAAGGTCAGTTCAAAGCCATTTTCGGAAGCATACCAGATAGTGTGCATAAATTCGTCATCATAATGGTAACGCAATTTATCTACTAGGGTAGTATCAGCCACAGGAGCTTTACTTCGTGTAGTTTCATCTCCGCCTCTACTAACTTTCGTAAGGGCAATGTCATATTTGGTAACAAGTTTGGTTGCCTGCTCTTCGCCTGTTGTAGCACAAGAGGTAAGCAGCAATAAAATAATGGCAAAGGGTATAATCAAATAAGCTCTTTTCATTTAACTCCTTTTTTAGCGCTTTTGATTTACTTCTGTTCATCTATGTAGGCATTCTGTCCATACTGTTCAGCAATACCTCAAATTAAGTTTAGCCCCCAAATGTTGGTGTAAATTCCAACTTGTTGTTTTATGGGTTCTTTGAGGGCATCTGTCTCCTCGTTTCTCACAATCTATATAAAGCCAAGCAACCAATTATTCTTTTTCATTTTGTCAATTCTCGTCAAGTTTTTTCATCAAAAGCTACCTTGTCGCGATGGATTGCCTCAAAAGGTATCGGCTTTTTCAAGTTTTCCCGGATCACTTTCAATAGCTCTGAAAGATACAGTTTTCCGCTTATCCAATCCTCTAAATATCCGCATAGTTAGAACCGAACAATATACTTAAGTCAAAGGTCATCACTGCCATTCATTATTATAAACATCCCTATAATATATTTTCCCTTTAATTTTAAAGCTCGGAGAGCGGAAACAATGATAGCGATGGTGGTGTAAACCCCTCGGGGAAAGTAATATCATTATTAATTTATTTCTCAAAACCTTGTCAAAAAGCCCTCAGGGCGACACTTAAAATTTTCCCAAGAGCCAAAACAAGTTCAAAATAGAAGTGTCGCCCTTGGGGGCTCTATAAAGTTTAGAAAAGGTTCAAAGCTTCTATATGTTTAATTTGAGGGGCTTACGCACCATCGCTATAACTGTTTCTTCTCAAGGGCTTTTTTGTTGTTTCAAAGTTATTTTCTGATTATATAGCTTTTCCCACCAAGATTTTCTATTCATTGCTGATTTATCAATCTGGATTTTGGATAACTTGTTTGGCAGTGAGGACTAATGACGGCGGTAACTATCCGTGAGAATTTGACCAACACTCGTGATATGTCATAAGTGCCTAAAAGGTTATCAACAGGTTCAAAAGTTAGCAAGGCTAAATGACCTTTCCTCACTTAACGGTATAATCTGTGAAATCTGTGTAATCTGTGAGAGGTTTTCTGAATGCTCTCAGTGCTCTCGGTGCGATATTAAAAAGCTTTGTTGTCATATTATGAAAATATTTTTTCTTTTTCTTGACCAAAAAATGAAAAGAGATTTAAAGGTAATTTCATAAAAATTGGAGGTGAGAAAAATGAAAAAGATGGTTTTATTTTTAATTGTGGTAATAATTATTACCCTTAAGTGCTTTGTTTATCACAAAATTGGGGAATATGATAAGTTCTCTGGCTTCTATTTTGTTTCAAACAATATTGTCTATGTAGCAGATGAGGGAATCGGGTTTACAGATTATAGATGTTTCCAATCTTTGGAATCCAGCTCTGCTGAGTTATTATAATCATGGTTATCAATACTCTGTTTTTGTTTCTAATAATATTGCATATAGCAGATTACTATGGGGGTTTACGGATTATAGATGTTTCCAACCCTCAAAATCCGGCTCTTTTTGGCTATTATGGTATAAATAGTGCAAGATATGTTACTGTTTCAAATAATATTGCACTATAACAGCAAATGATTATTCTGGTTTACAGATTATAGATGTTTCAATCCTCCAGTACCCATCTCTGCTGGGCTCTTATGATACACCAGGTCATATGCAGGATCTGTTACTGTTTCAAATAATATTGCTTATGTAGCAGATTGCGATACGGGTTTACAGATTATAAATATTTCAATCCTGAAAATCCAGCTCTTGTGTGTTCTTGTGATACACCAGGTTCTGCCAGAATCTATTTTTGTTTCTAATAATATTGCTTATGTAGCAGATTATGTAGCAGGTTTTACAGATTATAAATGTTTCCAATCCTCAGAATCCGGCTCTTGTGGGTTATTATGATACACCTTATTATGCATACTCTGTTTTTGTTTTAATAATATTGCCTATATAGCAGATGACGATTCAGGTCTACAAATTATAGATGTTTCCAATCCTCAGAACCTATCTCTGCTGGGCTATTATAATACGCCTGGTTATGCATACTCTGTTTTTGTTTCAAATAATATTGCATATATAGCAGATTATTGGGCAGGTTTACAAATTATAGATGTCTCTAATCCTCAGAACCCATCTCTGCTGTGCTCTTATGTTACACCTAGTTTTGCATCCTCTATTTTTGTTTCAAATAATATTGCTTATGTAGCAGATGGGAATTCTGGTTTACAGATTATAGATGTTTCCAATCTTCATAATCCAGTGCTTCTTGGTTCCTACAATACACCAGGACCAGCACTTTTTGTGACTATTTCTAATAATATTGCCTATGTAGCAGATTACTATGAGGGTCTGCTGATTATAGATGTTTCTAATCCTCATAACCCATATCTGCTGGGCTCTTATGATACACCTACTAATTCATACTCTGTTTTTGTTTCAAATAATATTGCATATATAGCAGATGGGAATTCTGGTTTACAGATTATTGATGTTTCAAATCCTCAAAATCCAATACTATTAAATACTATCCTTCCTCGTCCAAGCAGTTATATTTACAAATGCATAATCTTCAATAATCTGTTGATTATTTCCGATACTAACTGGGATGAATTATATTTTTATAATATTAGTAATCCTGCTGCTCCTGAATTTGTTTGTAGATATAGCTGGAATTTATCCACAGAAGATATGGTAATACAAAATGGCTATTTATATACCGCTAATGGACTTTATGGTTTAAATATTCTGGACCTGAATCAGGTAATGGAGGCAGAAGATTCTATTCAGTTACCTCCTATTACATTTAATTTAAAAAATTATCCCAATCCTTTCAATCCTGAAACAACTATTTCCTTCAGCATTTATCAAAACCTGGCAAGAGTAGTTCTCAATATCTACAACCTCAAAGGAGAGCTGGTAAAGATGCTTATCAACAAGCAAATGAGCAATGGTAAACACTTATTGACTGTGTATTTGGATACTCCAATAATATCAGCTATCTCCTGAGCCGATAATCCTTTCGCTTTTGCCATATATAATGCCTGCCAGCGATTGTGCTCTTGAATATCTTTGCTGTTGCACATCCTTAACTTTAACTCATCAGCAGTCATTGTGTCGTTAACATGGATACGATTCATGTTTACCTCCAGTTTGTAAACTCTGGAGACAATATAATCATATCTTGTAATTATGCAAGCGAAATAGTATTATATATATTCCATTTTGATAGGGCATATAAAGGAAAAGTAAAATGTTTGTCCTATAACTTTTAGCTCGCTAATGAAAAAAAGCTCGGAGTCGCCCTGCGGGCTTTTAAATTTACAAGCTAAAATTTATAAGACAGTCACTTCTCTTTTACTATATATATACTATCATAATGGAAAATATATAATAGCTTTCCTTGTTCCCCAAGTGCAGACCCAGAACATCACGGTAACCATTTTCTTTGAGACCAATCGCTATTAACACCACAGTAAAATTAACTTTGCCATCTGTTCTGATCTTGGTGTAGATTACATCCAGCCAGATAATTACTTATCCTGCTTAAAAATTAGCGGGAAGTGCGAGTCCAGGTATCGGTTCTGCCTAAAGTAGGTGTAGCAATGAAGTAACGGATATTAATAGTGTTATTATTTACTAATTCAATAGTGGCGGAATATGTTTTTCCGCTATTGGGGTCATAAAGTTTACCAGATTTATATTTGGTATTGCTTTCGGGAATGAGTCCGGTTAAAATAACCATTTCCAGCAAAGGTCTCGTCCGCAGTTTTTCATCCGGATTTTTGGTGTCCATTTTAGGTTTGCCGTTTTTGTCGTTGGGCTCTTTCAGCCAAATAATCTTACCGGCAAAAGTGCTGTCTCCATTGTCGTAAATCTCTATTTTCATTGTTTTATCACCAGTTAGCCAGTAGCCGATAAGGCGGTTTGTTTCCTCTTTGCAAAAAAGGAAGGCAGGAAGGCATAAAACCACAGCCAGCCCGATAATTAAGTATTTCTTCATTTTTTTCGCTCCCGGATTATAAAATTCCGCAACGCCTGTAAATATAATCCACATTCCGAAGATAGCGTTCATAAGAAAATATATCCCGAATTTCGCTTTCCGCAAGGACAGAAGTTATTTCCTTATTTGCCAAAACATTATCCAAAAAACTACTGTCTGTTTCCCAGGATTTCATTGCTTCCTGCTGAACAAAGGAATAGGCATTTTCCCGGGTTAAACCGCTTTGGACAAGATGCAACAGCAATGCTTGCGAAAAAACAAGACCTTTAGTCAGTTCCAGGTTTTTTTGCATATTTTCGGGATAAACTATCAGATTTTCTATCAGGGAACAGGTTCTATCCAGCATATAGTGAATTAAAATGCAAGAATCAGGCAAAATGATGCGCTCCACACTGGAATGAGAAATATCGCGTTCATGCCACAAGGCATTATTTTCTATAGCGCTTAAGGCATTGGAACGCAAAATTCTTGCCAAACCGCAAAGCTGTTCACTAACGATAGGATTGCGTTTATGCGGCATTGCAGAAGAACCCTTTTGCCCTTTGGAAAAGTTCTCTTCCACTTCGTGCACTTCGGTTCTTTGTAAATGTCTTATTTCCAAAGCGATTTTTTCTATGCCGGAAGCAATTAGTGCTAAAACCGAAAGGAAAAAGGCATATCTATCCCTTTGTATAATTTGCGTGGAAACATTTGCCGGATGCAAATCCAGATATTTGCATGCCAGTTCTTCAATTTCCGGACTTAAGTGAGCAAAATTACCTACAGCACCAGAAAATTTACCTACGCTAACTTCCTCTATTGCTTCGTTCAAACGCTTAATATTACGCCCAACTTCTTCAAACCAAAGAGCAAACTTTAAGCCGAAAGATGTAGGTTCTGCGTGAATTCCATAAGGGAACGACCCATACAAATTGTGTTTTTATATTGCCTGGCTTTCAATTTCAGAATTTCCGCCAACCGACTTATTTCCGTTAAAATAAGCTCTCCACTGCTTTTTAATTGCATCCTGTAGCAGTATCTAAAACATCGAAGAGGTCATTCCAAAATGCAGCCACCGGGAGGCATTGCAGGACTGCATATATTTTTTTTTTTTTTTTTTTGTGTGTGTGTGTGTGTGTGTGTGTGTGTGTGTGTGTGTGTGTGTGTGTGGGGGGGGGGGGGGGGGGGGGGGGGGGGGGGGGGGGGGGGGGGGGGGGGGCCCTACATTGGTTAAAAAAGCAATTACATCGTGCTTGGTAATCTGCTCCAGTTCGTCAATGCGGTTCGTGTCAAAATCGGCTTTAGTGTTAATTGTCTCCCAATCCTCTTTAGGAATAATGCCTTTTTCAAACATTGCTCTGGCGGCTGCAGCTCCACTTCCAACCAGCATTCGTAACGGTTTTCCAAAGTCCAGATTCTTTCCATTTCAGGTTTAGAATAACGCGGAATCATTTTTGCCTCTCCTTTTTATATTGCAGAAAGTCCTTCAGCAGTGATTCCAGATTTAAGTTGTTTAATCCTTTCAAGGCATCTTCCGAAAAGGAAGAAACCAGGTTTCGGCAGAGGAATAATCTGGGGGCTGAACATATTCAATTTTATCAAAACTCATCACAAGAAATGTTGTCTATGCTGGTAACAACTAATTCGGAAAGGTCTCCTTTACTATTGTATAATGCCTTCATTTGGGTCTTGTTTTCTAGTTCCCAAACACTGTCTAAAAGGTAGTCCTTGTTAAAATTAATAGTAACTCCATTCAGCTCCAGTTTTCTTATCCCGAATAATCCTCTCGCCGTAAAGAGCAACAAGGGAATCGGCATTAGCAGATAATTTTAAGCTCTGTAAAGGAGCGGAAGGTGTTAAATCTAAAAGTTCCAGCATCGGTATAAAAGGTGATTTCAAGGCAACATAATCCCCCAAGATACATAGTCAGTAACGGTTCTCCTGCTGAACCTAAAAGCCCGCCGTCAAAAAGATCAAAGCGTAATTGACTACCATTTTTAGCGGCACTGAACATTTTACGAATAGCTAAGCTTTTATAAGAGACCTCTGCTATGCCCTGGCTATCAAAACTTTCCCATTTTTTCAGTTGTTGGCGTAATTTTTCTTCTTCGCTTTTACCTTTGGGTGCTGCACAGGCAGAAATGATAATAGCAGTGATAATTAGAACAGCTATTAATGCTTTCTTCATTATTAACCTCAATCGTTTTCTCGGTTTGCCAAATTTCTCTTGTAAAGGGACTTATGTTATTATTGGCAAGAAAAGTCCTTTGTCCTTCCCGCAAAAGCAGGAATCCAAATCAAAATAACCATTTCCCATATACAGGCAAACTAACTTATATTTTCGGTTTCTTTTCCTTTTTATGCGGAGCATTGAGTTTGTAAAAACCCCAGATAGCCACAATAATCATTATTAAGCTTAAGAATTGACCAATGCTCATAAAGCCGAAAATGTAACCAAAACGGGTGTAAAAATCAAGATCATCCGGCTCACGCACGAATTCAATTAGAAACCTGAAAACACCATAGAGACCAATAAAACTCCAGAAAACCAGCCCTTCTTTTTTCAGCTTTTTCAACAGATAATAGGTGACAATGAACATTACAATGCCTTCCAGAAAAAGTTCATAGAGCTGAGTAGGATGGCGCGGTAAATTATCTGCCCCGGGAAAAATCATTCCCCAAGGTAAATCTGTCGGTTTTCCCCATAATTCACCATTGATGAAATTGCCCAAGCGTCCCAATCCTAAACCTATAGCTACAATAGGAATAGCGGCATCAGCCAGAGCGTAAAAATTCAATTTATGCTTATGACAATAAATCAGCCCGGCAATAATTACCCCTAAGGCACCTCCATGAAAGCTCATTCCTCCTTCCCAAACGGCAAAAATCAATAAGGGATGAGAAATGTAATAGCCCAGATTGTAAAAAAGAATATAACCCAAACGCCCGCCTAATATAACACCCAGCATAACATAAAAGATGATGGATTCGTATTGCTCTTTGGTAAGCTTGATGTTTCTCTTTTTTAAAAACGGCTTGTATAAAAAGAAAGCAAGAATAAAACTAAGCACATAAAAAAAGCCATACCAACGAATATGCAGATTTAACCCTCCAATGCTAAAACTAACAATATCAGGGTTTATTTCTGGATATTTAATCATCTCTTAGTTAAGTCCACTAAACGCTGCACAATTAGTTCCACTGCTTCATCACTGTTTCCCTCAAACTTTTCCACCTGCTTTTCGTGATGAGGAGAAAAAATATTCAGCACCTGTGTTGGAGAACCGTTCAGTCCTGTTTCTTTTTCATCCAGCCCCAAAGCGTCACAATTCCAAACAGTTAGCGGAACTGTTTTAGCATTGCGTTTTCCTCTTAAAGAAGGTAAACGGGGAACATTGATTTCTTTCACCACGGAAATTAGAGCCGGAAGCTGCATTGAAACACGGTCAAAACCATCTTCCAGCAAGCGTTCCACTACTGCCTGTTGTTCATTAAAGGATTCAATTTTACGGACAAAACAGGTCTGCGGAATATTCAAATGAGCTGCAATGCCAGGTCCTACCTGACCAGTATCTCCATCAATTGCCTGTTGCCCTGTTAAAATAAGAGTATAATCCCCTATTTTTCTGATAGCGGCAGCTAAAGTTAAACTTGTGGCATAAGTATCGGCTCCAGCAAAACGCCTATCTGATAGTAAAATAATATTATCCACACCTAAGGAAACTGCCTCGCGTAAAGTTGTTTCACATTGATTGGGACCCATACTGATGGCAGTAACGGTTCCGCCATATTTTTCTTTTAAGCGGACTGCTTCTTCTATGGCATAAGCATCAAAGGGGTTCAGAATACTTTCCACACCTTCTCGGATTAAGGTATTGGTATTAGGGTCAATTTTGATTTCCGTAGTTCCGGGAACTTGTTTTATACAGACAATAAAATGCATATTTCTATTTCCTTCAATGGCAATAAAAGTTTGTAATGGTTTTACATACATATTCTTTCTGTTCCCTTGTAAGCTCAGGATAAATTGGAATGGAAAGAACTTTTTCAGCCATTTCTTCCGCTACCGGCAAATCACCTTTTTTATAGCCAAGCGAACTGAAACATTCCTGCAAATGTAAAGGTAGAGGATAATAGACGGCACAGCCGATTTCTTTTTCTTTTAAGTATGCCATCAGTTCATCTCTTTTTTCGCAGACAAGTGTATATTGATTGTAAATGCTTACTGCCTTTGGGTCTATATAGGGAATCCGTATTCCGGGAACATTTTTTAAGTGTTCATTGTAAAATTCAGCATTGGCGCGTCTGCCTTTACTCCAACCCTCCAGAAAGTCCAGTTTAACGCTTAAAACAGCTGCTTGCAAGGTATCCAAACGACTGTTTAAACCAACCCATTGATGATAGTATTTGGGATTTTCACCATGGACTCTCAATTGACGCAATTTAAATGCATAGTCATCATTATTGGTTAAACACATTCCAGCATCACCCATAGCGCCAAGATTTTTAGACGGGAAAAAGGATAGAATTCCTATATCTCCAAAAGAACAGCTCATTTTTCCGTCCCAGGTGCAACCGATACCCTGTGCGTTATCTTCAATAACATACAAATTGTATTTATGAGCAATAGCCATAATGGAATCCATATTGGCACATTGACCAAAAAGATGCACTGGCAAAATTGCTTTGGTCTTTTCGGTTATTGCCTTTTCAATATTACCGGGATCAAGATTGAAAGTGAGAGGGTCTATATCCACAAAAACAGGAGTAGCATTATTGCGCCAGATAGAAGAAGCAGTGGCAAAAAAACTGAAAGGAGTAGTAATAACTTCATCACCTGCTCCAATTCCCAATGCTTTAACGGCTAAAACGAGAGCATCTGTTCCGGAAGCACAACCGACGGCATTTTTTATGCCGAGGTAATTTGCCATCTTCTCTTCAAATTCTTTCACCTGAGTCCCATAATATAGTTATGTTCAGCAAAAACCCTTTCCAGTGCTTCTTTAATTTTAGGCATCAGAGGTTCGTATTGTGCCTGTAAATCCAGCATTGGAACTTTCATTTTCTCCTTTAGTCCCTGGTAAAAGTTCTAATACCAAGGATGATAGTAACTACAGAAGAAGTAAGCGTTACAATATCTTTTACATCTGTCCACATAGACCTGTCTGTTTGAGCAGGAACAAAAACAGTATCACCTGCTCTGATAACTACATTTTTTCCGGGCTTAACCCAATTTCCACTGTTTGCACGAATAATTCTGCCCTTTCCTGTTTTCCGATTATTAGTATAGCCACCGGCTGCTCGAATATAATAATTCCAGTCCTTTCCTTCCACCCAGGGAACCATACCGGGATTTTTAACCTGACCGCTAACCCAAACCATATCAATTTTTTCAGGAATATAAATACGATCGCCATCAAGCAGATAAGGATTTGCTTCTTTTCCTTCACTATTTATCATTTTAACAGGGTCTATACTGTATTTGCCTTTCAGTTGCATTAAATTATTGCGTAAATAGGAATATTCCAAAGGGGTCATTTCACTCATAGTTCTCTGCATCAGCATTTCCAGAAAGGGGTCTGGATCGGCATTGATATTTTCATTGTAATAGACCATTGATTTTATATCACCGCGTTTGGTTAAGCCACCTGCCTGTTGCAGAACATCATATAAAGTGGTATTGGCATCAATCACATATTCACCAGGGTTTTTAACCTGACCGTAGATTTTAATTCTTTGCCTGGTTCTAATTTCAGAATCACTGAATATTAGAATTCGGTCATCTGCTTTTAACGGTAAATCCCAAAAAGCAGGATTGGCTTTCAGATCATAATTTAAAACATCATAATCAATTCTGTTTTCTTTATAGCGATAGAGTTGAACTTTAGAAATATCAGCATCAAAAGTAAAGCCGAGAGACAAATCAATTATTGTGCCAAGTTTATCACCTTCAACAAATTCCAGTTCACCAGGCAAATTTATCCCTCCGCTAATAGAGATAAAATACTTAATTGCAGGAACAAAAACTACATCGCCATCTTTAAGAAAAGGGTTCTGACTGATATCACCCAAACGGTAAAACTTCATCAAATAGTAGGTCTCTATTTTTCCGGAGCGGGTTATTTGAATACTGCGCAGACCCTGATTATTCTCCAAGGTTATTATATTTTCTTTTTCTTTTTCAGGAGTTGGAGGACTCAATAATTCAGCCGGTTTAGGAACTTCAACACTTTTTTCCCGTAATACCTGTGTCTTTTCAATGCGCTCCAGCGTGGCTGTTTTATTAAGCAATAAAAGATCGGAAAGACGGTTTACAGGGGTCATTTGATAAACCCCAGGGTTTTCTACATAGCCCGTTAAGCTTACCGAAATAGGGATTATTTCTTCCGTTGGGGTAGGATTTAGAGCTGAAAGAAAGCTCAAGCTCATTAAGAGAATCAGCAATAATCTACTTTTCATAATATTCAATTATCCTGCTAATGATATCGTCTAATTTTTGTTTAGGTTCCCAGCCAATGAAATTTTTTATTTTTGTTAAATCCGGTTGCCGATGCATCATATCCTCAAAACCCTCTTCAAAAGCATCCTCATATCTCATATATTCAATACGGGATTTGCTGTGGCACATATCTTTAACCTTTTTTGCCAAATCAGTTATAGAAATGGATTCCGTGGTTCCCACATTGAATATTTCTCCGGCACATTCAGGAGTATTCATCAGTTTGGTAAATGCCTCAATAACATCAGAAACATCAGCAAAACAACGGGTCTGTTCTCCATGAACCATAAATCAACAGTGGTTGATTAAAAAGCAGCTTTAATAAATTTGGGTAGCACCATTCCATATTGTCCTGTCTGCCAGGGCACCTACTGTATTAAAACAACGAACTATTACTACCGGCAAGTTTTTTTCGCGAAAGAAAGCCAGAGCTAAAAATTCATCTATTGCTTTACTGCAACCATAACCCCACCGACTGATATGAGTTGAACCAAGTAAACGGTCATCTGTTTCCGAAAAGGGTATCTGTTCATTTTTACCGTAAATTTCACTGGTGGAAGCGATAAGCGCTTTGGCTTTATACTTATTACAGAATTCCAACACATTATCTGTCCCCATAATATTTGTTTTAAGCGATAAAAGAGGGTTTTCAATAATATATTTAACCCCAACCGCAGCAGCTAAATGATACACCTGTTCTACATTACTAATCAGTTTATCCAAAAGTTCACGATTCAGCACACTGCCAATATTTAAGTGAAAATTGGGTTTATCTTTAAAGGATTCTATGTTTTCCAGACGGCCTGTGGAAAGGTTATCTATCACAAAAACTTCGTTTCCTTCCTGCAATAGCTTTTCTGCTAAATGGGAACCGATAAATCCGGCTCCACCTGTAATCAGAATTTTCATATTTTCTCCATTCTGTAAAAGCCCATTATAACACCAATAATGAACTATCGGGCATAAGGTTTTCAGCTAGAATTTTGTCAATGAGAAAGTGGGAATTTCACAAAGAGAGAAAAGATTAGACATCAAAAACATTGTGAGACACCGAGATTTATTTTACAGAGAGAAAAAGAGAAAGATGTAAGAGCAATAATAGATATATCGTTTTTGAGTAATAAGCTATTTTCCATTCCTGTGAAAACAGAAATCCAGACAGTTTTAACCTATCTGACTGAATTTTCATTAGGTAACTTATATCAGTATCTCCCAAATAAGGCAGGAATGAAAAAATTATAAATTATTTCGGTGTTTTCGGTGTCCTCGGTGTAAAAAAACCATTAACAGGAATATTATTTGCTTTTTTATCGTATATAGATATCCAAAAGGAGATACAGATGAAGAAATTTTTCCTTCTAATTTTTGCCCTGCTATCTTTAAGTATTTTATGTGCTGTCCCCCAATATCTAATCGGTTTGCCCGTATCGGAACTTTCTTTAGATAAGAAAGATAAGACACTGCGCAGAGCAGTTCAAGACCTTTCTGAGAGTGATTTGGAAATATATTATTACAACGATTCTTATGTTATTGCTGGAACAGACAGGAATAATTACCCCGGAGCCATAAATCTGGGAACACCAAAAAGCGGAAAGTTCTATCTAATAACGATTGGTGAAAGATACTCCAAGTTTGATTTTTCAACCGTAGGAGAGGTCTTATTGGAAATGGGTTCAGTTGTGTTAATTAAAACCGATCAAGATGAAATCCAACTTCGGCAGAGGATTCAAAACCCTTTTGTCCCTTTACTTTTAGAACCAATGCATTTTCCTGAACCTATTTCTTTCCCGTCAGCAATTACTTCTCTGCGGACTGATATAGAAGATATGATTAGTGATATTTCAGCTGATAGCGTTTTATATTTTATTCAAGCCCTGCAGAATTTTTCTACGCGTTATGCTTTAGCTGATAACCATTTAGCTGTTGCCAACTGGATCAAATCCCAATTCCAGCGTTTTGGGATTAG
>JAXGIH010000028.1:0-19769 GCA_040770845.1 Cloacimonas sp. (SeqCode) | reverse complement strand
TCAAGAATATGGGTTTCAATTTCAATAACTCCCGTATTTTTCACTGTTGGACTGCAACCGATATTTGTCAACCCGAAAAATACATTTTCCTGCCAAATCACTTTAGAAAGGTAAATTCCACTTTTAGGAATAAGTTGATGCGGACAAAGCAAATTCAAATTTGCTGTAGGAAAACCAAGTTTTCTCCCTTTGGAATTGCTGTGTCCTACTTTGCCTATCAAACGATAGGGTCTTCCCAATAAATAATTGGCTGCTTCAATTTTACCGTTGAGGAGTAAATTTCTGATACTGCTGCTGCTGATTGGCTTACCTTCAAAAAGCAAGGGCTCTACATATTCCACACGGTAACCCAGTTCTTCGGAATGCCTACAAAGAAAATCATAGTTACCTTGACGCAAGTGTCCAAAATGAGAATCGTAACCCATAACTATAACTTCTGGCTGAAACTGGGGAATTATATAGTCCTTCAAAAATTTTAAGGGAGGGGTTTTTGCCAGCTCTAAAGTAAAATCCAATAGTTCAATTCTCTCTATACCCATTTTTTTCATTTCCTGTAGTTTGATTTCTGCAGGACAAAGCATTTTGGGCATAGGATGCGTTTTTAATATAAAAGCAGGATGATCTTTATAACTGATAACCACACTCTGCAGACCTTCTGCCATTGCTATTTCTACAACTTTTTTGAGCACTTTCTGATGACCCAAATGCAAGCCGTCAAAAGTGCCAATAGTTAAGACCGATTTTTTACTCATTTTCATACCTTGTCCTCGTCCACCACACAAAATTCATTATTTCGCTATTGTAGTTATTATCCAAAACCTTATAATTCGGAAAACAATAAACAACGAGGACTTCGTTCTTCCTCTTATTCATTTTAGCACCCTAAGCGGGTGAATATAGTTATTCATTCTTTGCCCAATAGCACAGATATTTTCTTCTTTAAGCAAAATGTATTTTTCGTTATTTTCGTTAGAATGAGCTATATCCATACCATTCATCACTTTGGCAAAGTCATCTGCATTCAGCTTCAGGCAGGTATAATCAGGAAAAACCTTTTTATAGCTAAGCTGATAGCGAAACCAGTTATCCTTAGTTAAATCATCTAAAGAAACTGCATCCTGCAAAGTTATATTGCCAATGCTTTCTCTCCGTAGAAAAGTTGTGCAGGCAATTGTGTTCAATTGTTCTGCCAGCCATTCACTTAAAGCCCGGATATAAGTTCCTTTGCTAACTTTGCAACGATAGCTAGTTCATCAGATTTATTCGGTTCCCAAAGGTAAAAATTCAAATTCTTTAATTTGAACAGGACATAGGCATATTGAACTTTTCACCTTTGCGGGCAAGTTCATAAGCTCTTTTCCCGTTAACTTTTACAGCTGAAAAAGCCGGCACAGGAAGTTCGGTCAATTGTCTTGCTTTTTTTGCCAAAGCATCAAGTTTACTAACAAATTCAGGAATGGGAGCTGTCTGTATAATATCGCCTTCCGGATCGCCGGTTGCAGTTTTTATGCCCAATTTCATCCTGGCAAGATAGGTCTTATCTTTTTCCTCCAATAAACCCGCTAAACGGGTATAAGAGCCCAAACAACAGATTAGCAAACCCGTAGCAAAAGGATCAAGTGTTCCTGTATGCCCGATTTTTTTGCTTCCGGTAATTTTACGCAAACGCCTGATAACTGCAAAGGAAGTTATTCCAGACGGCTTATCTATAGCCAGAAATGCTTTATCAGTTATGGCATTCAAGGGCATTAATAACATCCTTTAACAATTTATCTTTGGCTTCTGCCAGAGTTCCATAAAAATAACATCCGGCTGCCTGTTTGTGACCTCCTCCACCATAACGCACAGCAATTCTATTCACATCTATTGTCTCAGAACGCAAACTGATTTTGTATACCCTTTCTTTTTCTTCCCTTAAGTAAGTTATTACCTCAATTCCTTTTATGCCTTGCACCCAACGCGTTGCATTCATTATGCTTTCAGGATCAATATTATTTTTTTTGCTCATTGCCAAGGTTGAATACATAAATAATATCTTACGCTGGTAATGTAATTCAATTGTAGAAAGGGTTTCACCTATATAACGCAGTTCTTCTGCCGAATGCTGCAGAAAGAAATACCGATATTGTTCATTGGGTTTAACTCCCAAGTTCACCAATTTTGAGGCAAAGATAAAAACATCCGTATCGGTATTGGTATTAACAAAGTTGTTGGTATCGTTCAAAATTGTAGTATAAAGGCAATTACACACAAATAAGCGATCGGAAACAGGCATTTTGTTAATTGCCGTTTCCAGCAGGGAAAAGATAATTTCTCCTACACAGGCAAAAGAGGGTTCAATATAACTTAGATCTGCTTTTATTAAACCATTTTCCGCTTCATGATGATCCAGAACTATTATCTTTTCCGCTTTCTCTACCAGAACGCATCTTTCACCTAACCTATCATAAGAATTACAATCCAAAACAATTGCCAAAGAAAAGTTCTGCTCTTCTTCCTTTAACTCGGAAAAACGCTTTTCCTGGCTTTTTCCATCCTGCAGATAGTTATAACGGCTCAGGTCATCATCATCGGTTACCAGTAAAGAACTTTTGCCTAAAAAGGAAATAATCCTTTGTAAAGCCAGAGCTGAACAATAACCATCTCCATCAGGACTGATATGAGTTGTAAGTAATATATTTTCGGCTTTGGAAATAAGCTCCACTAATTCTTCTCTAATATTTTGCATGCTTTCACCAAAGAAAAAATCGCCACTAAGGGCGATTTTTCCTCTTCATATTATTGTAAGTTTGTGAGAAATAGCGAAATTATTCCTCTTCCTCATCCTCTTCTTCGTCTTCGTAATCGTCGTAATCCTCTTCGTCGTCCTCCTCATCAAAATCAAAATAATCATCATCATCCAGAATATCGTCAATATCAATATCCTGGTCTTCCTCGTCTTCATCGTCAAAATCATCTCTGAGCGATGCCAGCAGCGTATCTACTTTCGCGGCACGATCTTCTGTGTCATCGTAGTAGAAAGATAATTCGGGGATTGTTCTCATAATTTGTGCTCCTGCTATTTGTTTTTTTAAAAAGCCGGATGACTTAATCAAGAGTTCTCTGATTTGGTCATGACTGGCGGGGTTATTATAATGCGAAAAATATAGCTTGGCATAGTGTAAATCCTTGGAGATAACTACATCGGTTATCTGCACCCAAGCTAGTTTGGGGTCGTTCAATTTTTGAGAAAGAGCAATATTGAAGAGTTTCTTCAATTCTGCCTGTAAGCGGGGAATACGATAGTTTTTCATTACAGTTTTTTATTAACCTCATTAACGATATATGCTTCCAATACATCGTCTTCTTTAATATCGGAGAAATTGGCTAAGGTTAATCCACATTCTGAACCGGCGCGGACTTCTTTAACATCATCAGCATAATGTTTTAAGGAGCTGATTGTATCTTCCGTTACCAAAACATCATTCCGATAAAGACGGACTTTACAATTTGCCTGAATCACACCTTTATCTACTTGGCATCCGGCTATGGTTCCCACTCTTTTAATTTTGAACACCTGTTTCACTATTGCGCTACCAATAACCTGTTCTTCATATTTCGGTTTTAGCATTCCTTCCAATGCATTCTGAAGGTCATCAATAACATCATAAATAACCTGATAAAGTTTAATTTGGACTCCTTCCTCTTCAGCCAGTTTACGCGCTTGATGTGAAGGACGCACATGGAATCCAATTATGATGGCATCCGAAGCAGCAGCTAAAGAAACATCCGCTTCACTGATTCCACCTACGCTTTTATGAATAATATTAACGCTAACTTCCTCGTTGGAAAGCTTTTGAAAACTATCTGCCAATGCTTCCGCAGAGCCATCTGTATCGGTTTTAAGAATAATATTCAGCGTATTTATTTGTTCTTCTTTAATGCGGGCAAAAATATTCTGGAGGGAACTCTTGTTCTGGTATTTTTCCCGTTCCAATCGTATTTGTTGACGCTCAGTACTAATGTTTCGGGCTGTTTTTTCGCTATCTACCTGATTGAGTATGTCTCCTGCTTTAGGAGTATCGGAAAGACCATAAACTCTTGCAACATCGGAAGGATACAAAACTTTTAATTCTGCTCCGCGCTCATTTTCCATTTTGCGGATTCTGCCATGCACAGCTCCGCAAACAACAATATCACCTTTATGCAGAGTTCCTTCTTGCATCAAAATAGTGGCAAAAGGACCCATTCGGGCATCCATTCCCGCTTCAATAACTACTCCGGAAGCAGGAACATCGCGTTTGGCTTTTAGTTCCAGTATTTCTGCTGTTAAAAGAATCAGTTCAATCAGATTTAAAATACCTTCTCCAGTTACAACAGATGTTCTACACCAAGGGATATCTCCTCCGTATTGTTCCGGGTAAACTCCTATTTCCATTAATTGGGCTATAACTTTATCTACGTCTTCGGGAAGGTCAACTTTGTTGATGGCAAGAATAATAAGAAACCCCTGACTTAACCCCAGCGTGATCAATTGCTTCTCTTGTTTGAGCTTTAACGCCTTCCGTAGCGGAAATTACAATAACAGCAATATCTGTAACATTAGCTCCTCTTGCCCGCATAGCTGTAAATGCTTCATCACCCCGGAGTATCTAAAAAAGTAATCTTATGCTTATTTATCTCAATCTGATAAGCTCCAATGTGTTGCGTTATGTTTTCAAATTCACCTGCAACCACATTTGTGTTCCGGATATAATCCAAAATAGAGGTCTTCCCATGATCTACATATTATAATAGTAACTACGGGAGGACAGGGTTCTTCTTTTACATTATTATATTGTTCGCGTTCCTTGTCTATAATATCCATTCCGTATTCATCTTCAAATCGGTAATCAACCAGATTAATGCAGATCATTTCGAAGAGATCCCTGTCCAAGCGTTGGTTCATTGTTACCAATTGACCCATCATAAAAAATTTGGAGATAATATCTGAAGGGGAAACATTCATAATTTTAGCAAGCTCACTAACCGAGGTAAATTCCCTAATTACGATTTCATTACTGCGATCTTCAACATATTGAGCTTCCCGATGGTATTTTTTCCGTTTGGAGCTCTTTTGCAGGGTCTTTTTTATATTTCGGGAAATTTCCGCTTCATCAATCTCTATGGTCTCAATTAGTTTTTGTTTGGCTTTTTTGGTGCTGGAGATAATAGCTTTTTTATGTTTGCTTTTTTCACCCAGTTCTTCGTGACTGATTTTTGCTTTGCCGAATTTTTTCTCTTCTTTTTTAATTTCCACAGATGGAGGAGTAGGTATAGGTTTTATAGAAGGAGCACTCGGTTCTTGCTTTTTCCAAGGTTCCGGTTTGGCAGGAGCTGCTGTTTTAGGAGGAATAACTTCCGGTTTGGGTTTAGGAACAGCTTTGGGTTTTTCGGGAGCTGGTTTATGCGGTTTTTCCTCTGGTTTCACTTCTACCGGTTTTTCTTTAACCGGTATGGGTGTTTCCTTTTCCGGTTCTTTTACTGGTTTGGGTTCTTCTTTTTTAGGAACTTCTTTAACCGGTTCTGCAACAGGAGGAACTGGTTCCTCCGCCTTTATAGTTTCTGCTTCCTGAGCTGATTTTTGCGCTTTAGCTGCCTGACGCATTTCTATCAGACGCTTTCTATCTCTTTCCGCTCGTTTTTCTGCATCTATTTGTTCCTTATATTTTAAGCGTATTTTATCTGCAACCTCATCTTCAACCAAACTCATATGGCTTTTTACATTCACTCCTAAATCGGTGAGGTGTTTTTTTAAAGCCATTGTGCTGATTTTCAGCTCTTTGGCTAATTCATGAACTCTAATCGTCAATGTCTCCTCCTCTCTGTATCAGAGAGCCAATATTCCATAATTTTACCGGCAAAATTCTTGTCTTTTATTCCAAACACACCTGTTAAAGGCAAACCCAAAGCAGAACTGATTTCTGCCTGGCTTCCGGTTTCTATAACAGAAGTTGAAATACCGGAATTCGCAGCCATTTTTTTCATCTTTTCTCTGGTGCGTTCAGAACTGTCCAATGCCAGAATCAACAGAAAAATATCCTTTTTATCTATGGCTCTTTCACAGGCATTAAAACCCGAAACAAGTTTGCCTGCTTTCCTGGCAAACTGCATCAGAGTAAGAATTTTCGGATTCATCTTATCTTCCTTTTCTGATGACTTTTACGCCATTTGGCAAGTCCTTTGAAACAATCGGCAACAGGACATAAATAGAACTTGCGCACCTGGATTATTCTGTTACAATCAAACACAATTCCGCTTTCGGTGAGAAAGAAATTGAGCAGTTGTTTCTGGTCAACCTTTTTCTTACACACTACACAAGTGCGGATAGGAATGTGTCCCGCTTTACTATTTTTATTAGGCATTAGAAATACTTCGCTGCTTCTTTAAGGCGTTCAGCTGTTTTTTGTCCCATTCCTTCAAGGTTACAAAGCTCTTCTAGGGAAGCCATATAGACATCCTGAACACTTGTATAACCGGCTTGTTTCAAGGTTTCTGCAATTTTAGGAGTAACTCCATCCAGTTCAGTTATATGACTAATGGTTCTCCTTTCTTTTGCCATTTTTTCTTCAAATTCCGCCATTGTATAAATATCTATCTTCATTCCCACCAGTTTGGCGGCAAGTTTTACATTTTTCCCCTGTTTACCTATTGCCATCAGTTTATCTGCTTCGTCTAAAATCACGCTGGCAGAATGATTGCGTTCAATAATTACTCTTTTTATGCCTTCCACTCCGAGGGCATTTTCAATCATCTTTTCCGGGTCATCACTGTGCAATACAATATCTATTTGTTCCCCATGCAATTCTTTACGCAAAGAATCAATGCGGGTTCCTTTGGGTCCTACACAGGCAACAATAGGATCAACTTTCGGGTCTTCTGCTTCCAATTCTACCTTAGTTCTAATTCCTGGTTCGCGCACAATTTTTCTTATCTTAATTTCTCCGCTGAAAATAGCAGGAATTTCTGCCTCAAACAATTTCTTCACAAATTCCGGATTGGTGCGGGAAAGAATTATTACTACTCTATCTTTCTGGGTTCTAATATTCACTACATACGCTTTTATATTATCACCCATCCGATAGAATTCATTTTCAATCTGTTCATCTACTGGCAATAAAGCATCCGTGTGTCCGGTATCAATAATATAACCGCCAAAATCATCTATTGCCTTAATTTTCCCGGTTACAATCGTATGCTTCTGTTTATTGAAGTCATTCTGAATTTTTTCCTCTTCCAGTTGGCGGATTTTATCCTGAATTATTTTCTGCACCGTCTTCACTATTTTCGGCTCAAATTCAGACAGAGTCATCGTTTTTTCAATATATTCACCCAGCTGAGCATTATGATTGTAATTATTACGTGCATCTATCAAAGAAATTTGACCCAACCCTTCTTCCCTTTCCACAACCAAGCTTTTGAACTTTACTTTCACACAACCGGCTAATTCATCAATGTAAACTTGCAAACCTGCTTCCGGTTCCAAACGCTTTTGCAGAGTGGATGTTACGGCTTCCAGAATGATTGTTTGAATGGTATCCTTATTCAACTGTTTAATTGCCGCCAGTTTATTAAGGGCATCAAGCATATTTGCACTCATTGTTTAATCTCTCCTCTTGGGTATTGATAAAAATACTGTTTTAGCACGAATTATGGACTTAAACGGAATCTCTTTAACTGAACCTCTATCATCTATAATTATCGTATCCTGATTCACCTCTGTTAATGTGCCCATAATGGATTTCCTTTCTTCTCCTGCCTGAAATTGAACCGCTACTTTTTCGTTAATAGCGCTCACATAATGACTTTTTAGCTTTAAAGGCCTTTCCAGCCCCGGAGAAGAAACCTCCAAAAAATAGCGTTCCGGAATGAGGTCAAAAATCTCCAGTTCCTTGCCTAAAGCATTACTGAAAGCAGCACATTCATCCAATGTAACTCCCCCAATCTTAGTAAGATAGACAGTTATAATTCTCCCTTTGCCAGTTATCTTCTCTTCAATGTCATACACCGCAAGATGCATTTCCTGGCAAATCTTCCTGGCTATCTCTTCTACCTGTAATCTGTAAAATTCCATCTTTTTACCTCATTCTTTTCCCGGAAGAACGACGTCCCCGTCGTTCACAAAACCCGGAAGAACGACGTCCCCGTCGTTCATTTCCCACTACCTTATTATTTTTGTTCCAACTTTTACGAAAACAAATCATTCAATTAACCGTGGTTGACAAGATGTCAACCTTCCGGTATTTTCAACCATCTTATCCCTTCTCATTATTAAAATCTGCGTAATCTGCGTGAAACATAATTGGATTGGCTATAACTTATTCCAATAGTAACAAATCCTAACTAACAGAAATCATAATAGAAATGTTTACCATCCCCATCATCCTTAGCTTTTTTCTTGACATCCTATACTGATAGAAATAAAAAGTTACAAAAAGATAAATGCCTTAAGGATAGATTTATGATAGCGGTTCTAACATGTGACATAATCCGCTCCAGGGTATATGGTATAAACCAAAGACAGCAATTGGAAACCCAAATTAGCGAATCATTTCAATATGCGTGTAAAATAATCCCTCAAGCGCAGGCGGATTATATGTCTTTTTCTGTTACCCAGGGTTAACGACAGATACGACGCGTCTCCTTTAGGAGAACAAAAGCATAGGTTTATTAAATCCTTTTTCCGTACACTACCATCGCTATGATTGTATCGCCCTCTTTAGGGAAGGTCAGGGCTTTCATTTTTCAAGGGGCTTACGCCTCCATCGCTATGATTGTATCGCCATCCGGGTTTCAACTTTCACAATTTCCTAAACCAAGACTAAAACCTTCTAAACCCTCTAAAACCTTCTCAACCCTCTCAACCTTCTCAACCTATTTTATGGCTATGTTTTCAATGTCTACCCCCGTGTTTTACCTTTCCACTTTTTCAAATTATATATTAGCTGGTTAATCTATTTTTCAGGTAGTGCATAATTGTTCAAATACTTCTACGGGCAGTCGTTTTGCTTTTCCTTCTGAGGCAAAAACGATTGTTATATCTGCTGTAAAGCATATTTCATTTGTAGCGTTATAAATTTCCTGATGCCATTTTCCTTTTATCCTGTTTATTTCGGTAAAACAGGTTTTAACAGTTATAACTTCATCGTGGTCAATAGCTTTAATAAAACTTATTTCCCCGTAATGGACGAAAAGCTGAATACCTTTTTTCTGCAAATCGGACTGCGCCAGGTTCATTTCATAAAGCGCTTCACTGCGTGCTGCCTCTAAAAGTTGCAGATAGTTCGCATTATTTAAATGACCATAGATATCGCATTCATAACCATAGATTCTTTTGTTAAACGCAAAAATCATTGTTTTATCCTCTTAAGATAAGATCATAGCGGAATTTTACTTGACCGATATCCGCTTTTATTTTGGTATGTAAAAAATTATTATAAATAGAGGATATTATGTCTGGAAAAAATGTCAATCAGAAAATAAGACAAAATATCAGCAAAGCATCCAAAACTACCCAAAGCGTTAAAATCACAGAAAAGAAAAAAGAGCCCTCTGCTTTTGCCAAACATCTTCCCTGGGTTTTGGTCATAATTCTTTTTCTCCTGCTCAGTTTGATATATTTTCCTGTTGCCTATCAAGGAAAAGCACCTCAGGCATCGGACATAATTCAATGGCAGGGTGCAGCAAAAGCCATAATTGATTATAATGCAACGCATAAAGATAATGCTTTATGGACTCCTTATATGTTTTCCGGAATGCCCTCATATATGATTCATTTTCCCAATCGTTATCCCTTTCTGGAAAATATAACCAAGCTGACGGATAAAATTATCAACTGGCGTATTTTTCTGCTATTCATTGGAGGAGTAGGTATTTTTTTACTTTTAAGGCAACTGAAAATGGACCCCTGGATTGCCTTTTTTTCCGCCATTGCTTTCACTTTTTCCTGTCATTGGGTCGGTTTGTTGGAAATTGGACATAATACCAAATTTCGTGCCATAATGTATATCCCCTGGGTTGTTTGGGCTCTCTTTCGTTTAAAGGAAAAGCCAAATATATTGAATTTGGGCTTGCTGGCAACTTTTCTGATTACGCAATTACGGGAAAATCATCCTCAAATAACTTATTACCTTTATTTGTTTATTGGTATGTTTTGGATTTACGGTTTGATTGAAGCAATAAAAACTAAGCAGTTTAAAAAGTTCGGCAACTGGACCGGACTGCTGATTATTGCTTTTGCTGTAACTGCCTTAGCGGTGATGAATCCCTATCTTTCTACCTGGGAATATAGTCATTACACAATGCGTGGAGGTTCAACAGGTCTGGAAAAAAGTTATGCTCAGCAATGGAGTTTCCCACCTGTAGAAATAATTTCCTTTATCATTCCTGATTTCTTTGGTGGAATAAATCAGAATTATTGGGGTGCAATGCCTTTCACGCAAATTTATAATTACTTTGGCATAGTTGTTTTAGCTTTGGGAGTTATAGCTCTCTTTGGCAAGCACAAAAAAGTTTTCCCTCTTTTTTGTGGATTGCTTCCGCTATTTTTTAGTGCTTAGCTTTGGCAGTTTTACTCCTGTTATTTCTGGTTTCTTTTTTAAGTATCTGCCGATGTTCAATAAATTCCGGGTGCCTTCTATGACCTTGATTATGGTTCAATTTATAGCCGTTATATTGGCAGGTTTGGGTTTGGATACAATTGCCTCCCTGGAAAATAACAGCAAGTGGCAGAAGAAGTTATTTACCGCTTTCTGGATAAGCGGAGTGGTTTTTATTCTCTTTCTCATTTTGGGACAAAGTATTTTCAAAGGTCTGCCCTATACCAATGCCGCTGAAATAGAACAATATCAAAGATATAATGCCCTCGCCAAATTGGAGGAATTGAAGAGTTTGCGTCCTGGAATGCTTTATAAAAGCGGAATTATGAGTTTATTGCTGCTAACTGTTTCTCTGGGTATTTGTTATCTTGCCAGCGCCAAAAAACTGAAGAAGGTTGCTTTGGTTTTGTTGATTACTCTGATTACTTTCATAGACCTGTATATCTACACGGGAAAGCATTTAAAAGACCTTTATCCGGCAGAAGAAAGAGAAGCGCGTTTTGTAGCTCAGGATTTTGATGAATTCCTTTTGGAAGATAAAGACAATTATCGTATCTATCCATATAATATGGGACAAATTAGAACTGCCGGAGAATGGGCATATTATCATCAAACCATTGATGGTTACAGCGGTGCCAAACTAAAACGCTATGATGATGTATGGAAAATTATTCAGGGGGACGACAAAAATTACAGTGAATTTTACCGTTATCTGAATGGTGTTTATGAAAAAGGCGGAGTGGAAATCCCTACACCTCTTCTGGATATGCTTTCTACTAAATATATTATCTATCCCGATTCCCTGCCCTACGCTTTTCTTTTGAACAAAATAAAACCTGTTTTTACGAGTTTCTCAGGTGCTAATATCTATCAAAATTTAACCGCTTACCCGCGTGCCTGGTTTGTAGATTCCCTATCCGTAATTCCAGAAACTGAAGCCCGTTTGCAAAAAATGCGGGAACCGTCTTTTAATCCACGCTCTTTAGCTATTGTGGAAAGTAAGATAGATGGCGTTTTTAAACCGGATAGTTGCTTTGCAAAAGAGACCTATTTTGATCTGCACAATGTTAAATATGATGTGGCTACCGATAAAAATGCCTTTTTAGTTGTTTCTGAGGTCTATTACCCTGCGGGCTGGAAAGCTTTTATAGACGGCAAAAGAACAGAAATTTACCCTGTAAACCACATTTTGAGAGGGGTAATTATTCCTCCGGGAAAACATACTCTGGAAATGAAATTCATCTCTGAAACCTATAAATTAAGTTTGACTTTAAGCTTAGTAGGTATTCTGGCAACGGTTCTTCTTTTGGTTGCAGGAATTGGATGGGAAGAAAAAAAGAAGAAATTAAAAAAATAGAACGCAGATAACTGGATCAACTGGATCAGCAGGATTTCACATATCGTGCAGATTGAAAATGCATAAATATTTTTGTAGCTTATGTGGATTCCTACTTTCGCAGTAATGAAAAACGGCTTATCATTCAAAAAATGATATTACTTAATGGTAAATAAAAGAAAACTCCCTGTAAATCCTTTTAATCCTGTTCATCCCCCACCTATTCAAATCTGCGTCATCTGCGAAATCTGCGTGAAACCTTTTTCTGTGTAATCTGTGAGGAACAAAAAAAACTGGTCGGGATGACAGGATTTGAACCTGCGACCACTTGAACCCCATTCAAGTACGCTAGCCGGACTTCTATAAATTTCTCTTTCTCTTTGGTAACAACTTCTTCTTTGGCATTATTCAGGAAATTGGGATTGGCAAGTTTTGCCTTTAATTCCACTCTGCGCTCTTTGGTTGTTTTTCAATTTGTTTTCCGAGCCGATTTTTTTCACTTTCAATATCCACCAATCCGCTTAAGGGCAAAAAAGATTTCAATATTGCGAACCACAGAAGCAATTGCAGCTTTAGGTTTGGCAATATTTACTCCCCCTGAAAGGGTTTTTCACTTTTGCCAATCGGTTAAAGTAAGCCATATAATTTTCAAAGAGTTCCTGCTGAATTTTCGGCAAACCGAATAACGATGTCTATTTCCTGATTTGGAGCCAGGTTTATTTGTTTCCGCAGGTTCCGAATGGCAGTAATGCTTTCCCTGCACAAAGCGCATATTATTACAATATCGTTATCTATAAGTGTCTCATCTGTTTCGGGAAAGTGGCAATAATGAGTGCTTCTTCTTCCATTGGAAAGATTTTTTTTATACCCTGCCAAATTTCTTCCGTAATAAATGGCATAATAGGATGCAACAGACGCATTCCAGTTTGCATCACATACAAAAGTATATACTTAGCCGTTAATCTGCCCGAAAGTGCTGAGGAAGGATTTAAACGGTCTTTTGCTAAGTTCAATATACCAGCTGCAAAATTCATCCCACATAAACTTAAAGATTTCTTAGCAGATCGTTAAAGCGTAAATTTTCATAGTGAGCACTCACTGCAATTATCACTTCCTGCAAACGGGAAATTATCCATTTATCGGCAAGTTCCAGTTGCAATTCATTTTCCGCAGGTAATCCTTCAATATTTTCTCGCATTCATCATAATGAACCTATAGGCATTCCACATTTTATTGGCAAAGTTGCGTCCGTTTCCAAAATACTTTCACTGAAGATTACATCCGCACCTTTGGGTGTGCCAAAAATCATACTAAACCTTAAACATCGGCTCCAACTGTATAATTAAATCAATTGGGTCGGGAGAATTGCCTAAGGACTTGCTCATTTTGCGTCCGATTTCATCTCTTACAGTTCCATGCAATAGAACAGTATCAAAAGGAATTTTATCTACAAAATGCAGGGTACTCATTATCATTCTGGCTACCCACAGGTATATAATTTCTGGAGCTGTAATTAATACATTGGTAGGAAGATAGCGTTTTAAATCAGCTGTTTCATCAGGCCAACCCATTGTAGAAAAGGGCCATAACCAACTGGAAAACCAGGTATCCAGCACATCGGAATCCTGAGTAAATTTAGTTCCTCCGCATTTAGGACATTTTTCCGGTATCTCTTTAGCTACAATCATCTCAGAACAATGATCACAATAATATACAGGAATGCGATGTCCCCACCAAATTTGACGCGAAATACACCAATCCCGAATATTATTCATCCAATGCATATAGACCTTTGTCCAGCGTTCCGGTTGAAACTTAACTTCTCCTTTTTCTACAACTTCTATGGCTTTTTCGGCTAAGGGAGCCATTTTTACAAACCACTGATCGGAAAGATAGGGTTCAATAACCGTATCACAGCGATAACAACGCCCTACGGAATAAGAATGTATTTCCGTTTTTTCCAGCAGACCTTGTTCGGTAAGCATTTTAAGCACTTTTTCCCGGCAGGCATAGCGGTCTAAACCCTGAAATTCCTTTCCTGCATTGCGTTCATAATTCCTGTTTCATCCATCACTAAAATCTGGGGTAAATTATGTCTGATGCCAATTTCAAAATCGTTGGGATCGTGAGCAGGAGTAACTTTTACGCAACCGGTTCCAAAATCCCTATCTACATATTCATCAGTTATTAGCGGTATCTTTCTGTCCGTTAAAGGCAAAATCAATTCTTTACCGATTAAGGAACTGTAGCGTTCATCTTTAGGGTTTACGGCTACAGCAACATCACCTAACATTGTTTCCGGACGGGTTGTTGCTACTGTAACATAGCCATCCCCTTCAGCAAAAGGATAATGAATATACCAAAGATGACCGTTTTCTTCTGTATGTTCTACTTCATCATTTGCCAAAGCTGTAACGCGCAACGCGGACACCAGTTGATAATATATTTCCCTTTATAAATCAGTCCTTCATTGTATAGGGCTACAAAAACCTCTTTTACCGCTCGAGAAAGCATTTCATCCATTGTAAAACGCAAGCGCTTCCAATCGCAACTTGCTCCTAAAAGTTTGAGCTGGTCTATGATGATATTGCCTTTTTCGTTTTTCCACCGCCAGATTTTTTCTACCATTTTTTCGCGTCCTAATTCCTGACGCGTAATTCTTTGTTTGGCAAGTTCTTTTTCCACCATATTTTGCGGCGATTCCGGCATGATCAACACCCGTAACCAGAGCGTGGGTTCACCTTTCATTCTGTGATAACGAACAACGACATCTTGCAGACATTATTAAGAATATGGCCAATATGTAAAATTCCTGTCACATTTGGTGGGGCATAAGGACGGTAAATGGTTTTTGAGAAGTGTTTTCGCGGGTTTGAAATAGCCGTTTCTTCCAAAACTGATACCATTTCTTTTCCAGGTCTTTAGGTTCAAATGTCTTACTTATTTCCATTTTTGCAGTTACCTCTTTTTTTGTCGTTGTCTTTGATTTATATAACCATATTTTGCTTAATTTTGAACCAATTCTGAAAAGAGCATTTAGCGTCAAGAAAAGCTCGTTTATAGCTTAAAGATGGATAATGGAAGCACGCAGATTTAGCCATAAAATGGATAAAACAGGCAAACGAAGAACAGGGTGATGCGTCTTACAGAATTGTGGAAAAGTTATATTAGATAATAAGTTCCACCGTAACTATACAAATAATACAAAAGGAAGGTGTCGCTATCTTTCCCCTCAATTGCAGGACAGGGATTTTGCTTTTTCTGCTTGCAGAATTATTTTTCTAAAAGATTTTCCCAAAAGAGGGAAGTAAAGCGCAAAACATCTCTCTAAAGTATTCATTCCTATATGACAACTATAAGTAAAATTACCATTGTAAGGATTAAAGTAATAACCTAAAGATATTACAATTATTGAGATTGTCTTATACCATCTTTAGCAATCACTTATATCATAACATCTTAATATAGCTGTCTCCTATATTCCTTACTTAAAGCCCTCAATCTATCGTTTAACATACCTTAATCAAGCGTTAATTATTAACGCTTGATTAAGGTTAGATTAACACTTGATTTATGCTCTCAACTTAGGCGAAAGCGTCCCCTAAATCTGATATGCAGTTTATATTAAAATAGAAAATACCTGATGGCAGGTAAATAGATAAGGATAATACATAATACCAATCCGCAATTTTAACCCAAATAATGCAGTGGTATCCCAACTCTAAGAAAACAAGCGTATATAGATGTATCAAATGTTTTCAGCTATCTGTATTATCTTTGGCAAAAAAGGAGGGTGACACCTATCTTTCCTCTCAATTACGGGACAGGAATTTGCTTTTTCTGGTTATTGTCTTCAGTCCTTATTCTGTTACTTGGTTTTCATCATTTTACGGACATAGTTTTTACCCTTAAATTGCATAGAGCAGAAATAGATTCCGCTGGCTAATTCATTACCATCTTTGTTTTTACCGTTAAATTCATAAACATAAGTGCCGGGAGAAGAATGAGTTTCAGAAAAGCTGTTTATTAGTTGTCCTTTAGCATTATAAATCTTAAATTTTACAGTCCCTTCCTGTTTTAGGCATGTTTCCGATTTTTGTGCCGGGATTGAAAGGATTGGGAAAATCCCTAAAATAGCCGTTTCGGGAGGAGGAAGAGGAGGTGATCAACAGTTAAATTGCAAGCTGACCTAAAAGTTTTCTATATCATCATTATTGACGAACTTTCAGCCAGTAATACTATGGGTAAGAGCAACAGTAGTTGTATCTATATAAGTATAATTATTTTGTTGCGTTGCATTAGAGGTGATTAAATCACTTACAACTACGGCAGAAGAAAGATTGCTGATATTTCCACGCCAAATTTGAAAAGCTGATATTCCTGTTTCCACACTGCTTACCTTAAGGGAAAGAACAACTTTATTTTTCTCGTTCAGGGGTTTCCGCATAAAACCCTCCGAAATTTTATATGGATGACACCATTTTTCTTTTTCATCATTCTTGACAAGGAAAACAGAAAGATATTTAGTTTTGGCAGGGGAATAAATTTCAGGCACAGTAAAATAAGCAAATTCATTTGTCCAGTTTAAGCGCTGCCGATTGAATCATCCAAATTCTGTCTTCAATTTTATAACCCAGATAATAGGGTTTGAATCCTAAAATTATGATAAAAAATGATTTCTGCTCCGTTAAAATTCGCTCCTGTAAGGGTAAAATCCATTCCTGCATCAGAAAACGGTTCATTCACAGAGGCAAAACCCGGAGTGTAACAGTTATATGTTCTTCAGGATTAGTAATTCCTTCAATAGTAAGTTTGGGATAATAAGTATTTATTTCAAAGGATCAGAAATTGTTAAAGGGACATTAACTAAAGCCAATCCATTGTAAACAAAGGCATAATCCGTATTGTTATTATAGAACACGAACCACTATCAACTGCAGCAGGAGGTTGGGTTCCACCAGTGGTATCGTTTTTTCCAAGTGCAAAATAATTCTTTATATTCACCTGATAAAGAATTCGGAATATCCAGTTCTGCTTCTTTCCAAATTTCCGTAAGATTCAGCGCGAGAGCTCAATTGTCCTGTGTTTAACATAATTCCCGCTTCCGGAACTACATCGGGTTCAAATACAATAGACCCTCAAATAGTCAAAATAGGGCCCTGTCTTTCCCTCTGGTCATGAAAGCGTAATTTACAAATTCTCCGTTCCTTCCGGAATTATGATATCTCTGTAAAAATAACTGACGGAAGCACTATTAGTTATGTAAGTATGGCTGATCCCGTCGTCACCGCTGATAAAAAGTCCCCATTTCCAGCTTGAGCAACAAGTGAACCCTGCATCCATTTATTGGTTTGATTTTCATTGGCAAAAGTCCAGATTGCTGTCTGTTTCAAAACCGGCAATAAAAGGTGTATTTTGGGCA
Organism: Cloacimonas sp. (SeqCode); assembly: GCA_040770845.1. Lineage (GTDB taxonomy): Bacteria > Cloacimonadota > Cloacimonadia > Cloacimonadales > Cloacimonadaceae > Cloacimonas. The sequence continues at coordinate 2,395 of JAXGIH010000028.1, read as the reverse complement.
GTTAATGAAATTGCCTTTAGAGCTATAATCCTGTTTTCACTATCAACATTATGGGTAATAATTAAATTGCCATTATAAATTCCTGGAGATTCAGGAGTGAAAAAGACCGTAAATATAGCAGAGTTACCTTATTGCAATAGAGAAGGAAATCGTATTTTGTTTCCTTCCTCTGAGAGCTAAATGCTAAAACCATTAGGCACAGAAATTTCTCCAGTTAGAAAAACTGGTTCCTGTGTTGGTTATGGTAAAGGACTTACTTGTTTCAAAACCAAAAAAGAACATTGCCAAATAAGAGGTCTGTAGTGTTAACTTCAATAGCCGGAGCATTGAGAGTAGAAATTTTCAGGTTAGGTCTGTAAACAGTTACTGTGCCTCCAATAAAACATCGCTTTTATTCAAATATAATACAAACCACCTTCAATAATACTAACGATAGCCATCAGAATTTCTGTATAACTTACCGTTCCGGAAGGGGAAACAGCACTTGCAGGACTGAAAGCTGTATCTATCAAAATATTATCAATTCCGCTCCAGAGAAAAGGAGTATCCAAAGTAAGCAGTTCAAAACCACCGGAAATAGGTATGTAATTATCTGTGTTATATCAAGTAATTAAGTTCCCTACACCTTTCCACTATTAAACATTTTCTTTTCAGCTGTATGAGCCATTCTGATTTGAAAGCGGAAGCGGATAAGTAGGAGAAGTAACACACATAAAAGCCCAAACGGGAAATAAAAACAGGCCCGAAAATACCCTGCAAAATTCAGCTCATCACTCGCCTTATAAATCATCTGACTGCAACTTTTGCGGAAATTATTTACAGGACAGCCCCTCAGCAGAATTAGTTACACCGGTTCCTGAACCAATAGTTGCTTCTATAACATCTTCCGCCAAAGGAGTAAGTAATTTGCTCTATAGTAGATTCCGATCTGCCATCGGCATAAACAGCTGTAATTCTATATTAGAACCCCTACTGTAACCTCTGTATCTGTATATCTGGTTCCGTAATTGTAGTAAGTAAAACATCGTTGCGGTAAATTTTATAGACAGCAGGAATTCCCGCTTCCGAACTTTCCAGTATACAAGAACAAAGCCATTTCCCCGCAGCAGTCAAATCGCGGGGGCCAAAAGTAGGTTTCATATTCAGGCAATATCGTAAATGGCTATTCATCCAGTGCACAAGTTATCAAATTCATCACTAATTGATTTTGATAATAAATCCACGAAAAGTGTGCAAACCGGGTTCTACAGGACAGGAAACAAGTTCCCAATCTCTTTTCCTGTCCATTGAACAGTGAGATTATCATCAATGTAAAAACGCAGGTAACTAAATTCAATTTTAGAAGATAACTTCCTGTAAAAATTTATATCTCCCGGCTGAGTAACATTTATTTTTAGCTTCATTTCGGATAATGAACCGTTTTCCACATCTCCACTGCGGGCAGAAAAGGCACCCGTAAAATAAATATCATCCTGCACATACCAGGGTTGAGGACTGTTGTTATTCCAAAACAATGAAGAAAAGTCACCTGTTTCAAAACCTTCATCGGCAGGAAAGACAATAGATATAACTATTTGATCCTGTCTTTGATTACCGTCATTATCAATTGCTACTACCTTTATTTTGTGCATCCCCAAAGTTGCCTCGGCGGTATTCCAAATCCATTCATAAGGCATTGTAGCATCGGAAAAAACATAATCAGGATTGTTATCCAGAAAGAAACGGACTTCCGTTACACTTCTATCGTCCAAATCAGATGCCTCAACCCGAACAGGAATGAGCGAATTGATTACAAATCCGGTATTATTAATGGGATAGACAATTTTACATTGCGGTAAATAAGGATTGGCAGCTAAAACCGCCTGATAGGCATTTACCAATCCATAACCTGTCCAGTAATCCCAACCTTCAAAAGTATTAATAGTCATATCTGTGGCTGTGGAAGTAATTATATTTCTTACTTCAGCAGGGGAAAGACCAGGATTTACGGAACGAACTAAAGCCGCAACTCCTGCTGCATAAGGACTGGCACAGGATGTTCCGGAAAACCACATATAATAATTAGCATCAGTATAACCGCCAGAACCTTGAATATCCGTTGTCGGTAAAATAGTAGGAGCCAAAATATCAACCGCTCCTGCTGTATCCTGTTCCATAAAAGAGTAACCGGAACCCCACCAATATTCACCATCGGAAGAATTGGAGTTTTTTCTTTCTCCGGAAGGACTGGCAGCTCCAACAGCTATTACATCGGGATGTTTTGCCGGATAACCCATAACCGGACCATCAATATTTCCTGAACTAGCAAAGAGCACAACTCCGTTATTATAAGCATAACTAAAAACACTATCAGCAGCAGGATCATCACCTACATCCATAGCATAGGAACCAAAAC
>JAXGIH010000027.1:0-19894 GCA_040770845.1 Cloacimonas sp. (SeqCode) | reverse complement strand
ATTCCGGAATAACCCCGAACAGGATAATTATCTACATAAGCACCTTGCAGTTCATCAAAGCTGACTCCATATAAATGAATAGGATCATTAGCAGCAAATTCCAGGCGGATTTTTTTACAGGGGGTAACAGGACTGAGGTCTAAAACCTGAACACCTAACTGATTTTTCAAGTAACGCAAGATAAATGGCGCTCCATCATAGGAAACATTTACATAACTGCTATCCGAACTGTGACTGTAAAAAAGACGAATACGATTGAAAGTTGAAGCTCCTCCTGCTACTTGAGATGCACTATATTCCACCCAAGGGTCATAATCAACATAAAAACGGGCACTTTCTTTTTGCGGTTCTGGGCTTGCTACCTGTGCGGAATCCAAAACAGCTAAACTATCAAGCTGTAAGGGCTCAATAACCTTTTCCGCTACATAATAATTACGCGGAATAAAAGTGTAACCGGTAATTCCCAAAGGAATATCATATTTATGAGGAGTCATAAAGGAAATGCTTTCCCAGTTGCGGGAAAAACTGTGCTTGATGGTTTGCCTGAAACCTGCTACAATTGAAGTTATACCTACCATTCCTACACCGGAACCTTGATGCATTGATTGAAGTTCCATCCGCAGTTTTCCGGTTATTAAATCCCCTTCAATAATAGAATCTCCATAATAGGCAATCCGTAAATTCGCCGAAGGATTATTGAGTTTGGTAATAAATGGCTTAAGCGGTAATAAATCATTGGAAATAGCAACCGCTTTTTGCACAAAGGAAGTATCTGCTGAGACAACTGCTTTCTCGCGTTTCAGAGATTCAAACCAAGAAAGCTTTTTTAAAGGGAAAAAATGGTTATCCACAGCAGGAATAACCCTTCTAAGTTTTTTAAAAAATTCCACCAAAAGGACCGCTAAAACCACGATTATAAGTGGCTTGATAAATTCTTTATGCATTTCTACTTTTTACTCTTTGTAAAAAATCAGGGCTACATATCGTAACAAGTCCTCACCGCCAAATAAATTTAAAAATAGGTCTAAAAATATTTAAGCATTAACTACTCTTTAATAACCCTCGTAACGAATCCTGACTTATCTGGTGATGCAAGGTTATTTTTTTAAGAACAACGGGATAGAGTCTATTTTGGAATTATAAGAGCCAATTTTTATATTGTATGTAACCGTCAAGAACTATTTGGTTTAATTTTGTTTTACATTATTATGTCTGTAACAGATAAAAGGAGTGCTTTATGAAAAAGACAAAATTCAAGTTATTATTAGGCATAGGAATTTGTGCTTTAATAATTGTTTCCTGTTCTGCTCCTAAAACTTGTTGCCTCAGTTCCAATACCCTGATTCCAAAAGGTCTTTTCCCCAATAAAAATTCCCAGAGAAGCATTTCTGTGAACTTGTGAGACCTGATGAATTCCACAATTTCCGATAACTTTGTTAGTATCTTTTTCTACAATGGCAAAGATATAATTTCCTTCCATCAATTTACGCAGTAGTTCAGTTTCTTTTTCCATATCCAGAACTATGTGAGCAAGAGTAACAAATTGCCCAATTTCCAGATCATTCAACCACTCAGTATATTTTTCCACATCATCCATAGAAACGGGGGAAAGATAACACTTTACGCCAACCAGTTTACGAAAATATTTCATTTTTTCTCCCTGTTTTTATTTTATTCGGGTAAGTTAGTATCCTTTGGTTTCTATTTCCCAACCTAAGCAAAGTGTCAAGAAGTTTCCTGTTACTTTTACAGATTTCTAGGATAACACAGATATAATTTTACGCTGATTTATATTGTTTTCCCATTGAAAAAGCAGAAAAATTTTCCTGTCTGATGTGGATTTCTGCGAAAGCAGCAATTAGAGGAGGTCTATACAATATAACTATCATTCCATAAAAGGAAACAATGTCAGCAGAGAAAAGGAGTTGGCGAAGAAAGAATTTGCCTTAACCTTTTTTCCCTATTGCCTGTTCATAATTTATAGTGTCCAAAATATAAAATTTATTTTAGTTTGCAATAACTTAGCTTGCAATTTACGAGACCTTTACCTGTTTTTAGACAGTGCATTATTTCCTGCCAAGTTGAATCTTTTATGCTGCATTAACATTTCTTTAACGACTCCTTAACAAAGTTAAGGTATTGTTAAGGAATCGTTAAAGAGTCATTAAAGAATTGACTAGGTAACAGGCAGTTATACTAAGTCACAGGGCTATATAATCATTATTTATGGTTTGTAAAAAATGTTGTATTTGTAAGTTAGGAGTCGTTGCTACTTAAAATAACTTTAGACCTGTTTTCAAATTTGTTTGGCAGTAAGGATTCGTGACAACCCTCATATTTTTCATTCTTCATTTCTACTTGACATCAGCGTGCTCATAATTCTTTAGGTAACGACTATTAAAAAGGAGGAGGAAAAGCGTGGAATACACAGATTATAAAAAGACCGCCAACGCAATGATAGAACAAATTTCTGAAATTCGGAGGTTACTTTGATCCCGAGCCCAAAAAGCATTTGATAATGGAACTGGAGCAAAAGATGAATGCTCCCGATTTTTGGGAAGATCAAGCACAAGCCAAAAAAATAAGCAAACAGCTTGCTCAATTAAGAGATGAACTGGAGCATCTGAAAAAACTGGATACCGTTAAAAGTGAACTGGAGACATACCTTACCTTATTAGATGAGGATTTCAATGCCGAATTACTGGCAGAAGCGGTTTCTGAACTTCCCCGCATACAAAGTTTTATTGAAAAAGCTGAAATTGAATGCTATCTGAACGATAAATATGACCATAATAATGCACTGCTGACAATTCATTCTGGTGCAGGCGGAACAGAATCTCAGGACTGGGCTGAAATGCTTTTACGGATGTATGCTCATTGGGCAGAAAAAAATGACTATAGCTTTGATATTATTGATTCTCTACCAGGAGAAGAAGCAGGACTTAAAAGTGTAAGCGTTGAAATCAAAGGTGATTATGCTTACGGGATGTTAAAAAGTGAAATTGGTGTTCACCGTTTAGTGAGAATAAGTCCTTTCAACGCTCAAGGTAAAAGACAGACCTCTTTTGCCTCGGTTTTTGTGTATCCGGAATTTGATGAAGACCTGGAAATAGAGATTAACCCCAAGGACTTGAAAATAGATACTTTCCGTGCAAGTGGAGCAGGAGGACAATATGTTAATACCACTGATTCTGCAGTTAGGATAACACATTTACCTACAAATATAACAGTTACCTGCCAAAATGAACGCAGTCAGATGCAGAATCGGGAAAAAGCAATGTCCATTTTGAAAAGCCGTTTATATCAATACTATGAGGAACAAAGGGAAAAAGAGAAAAAGAATCTGGAAAATAGCAAAACGGAAATTGGCTGGGGCAATCAAATTCGCAGTTATGTTTTCCATCCCTATCAGATGATTAAAGACCATAGAACAAATTATGAAACAGGTAATGTTGATAAGGTAATGAATGGTGATTTGAATGATTTTATTTATGCCTGGCTTAAATACAATGCACATCAGAGGATAAATGGCTAAGCAGGATTATAAAGAATTGCTCAATGAACTGGATAAAAACAAGTTACCTGTTCATATAGGTTTCATTATGGATGGAAATGGAAGATGGGCAAAAAAAAGAAATAGACCCCATCTTTACGGCCACAGAGCAGGTGTGAAAGCATTAAGGCAAGTTGTAGAATTGGGAGTTGAGCTAAAACTTCAATATTTAACCTTCTATGCTTTTTCTACAGAGAACTGGAGCCGTCCGGAAAGCGAAGTAAAAGGTCTGTTAAGATTGCTTAAAGAACAGCTAAAAAAGCAAATTCCGGAACTGATGGAACAAAATATCTATGCTCAATTTATTGGTTCTACTGTTGGCTTGGAAGAAAATTACTGGAAAGAAGTAAGTTCTCTGGTTGCTCAAACACATAATAACACAGGAATGATAGTTAATTTTGCCTTCAACTATGGAGGTCGCCTGGAAATTATTGAGGGCTTCAAAAAGTTTATGACGATGCATCCTGAGGAATGGCATAAACTAACCCCTGAGGAATTTGGAAATTACCTTTGGACAGCTGGTCAGCCCGATCCGGATTTGATAATTAGAACCAGCGGAGAAAAACGTCTTTCCAATTTTTTGCTTTGGCAATCCGCTTATGCCGAACTTTATATTACAGATACATTGTGGCCCGATTTTGACAAAGTGGAACTGATAAAGGCGCTTTTAGATTATACTTCCCGGGAACGCAGGTTTGGAGGCAGGAATGAGTGAACTGGCAAAAAGAGTGCTGGTTGCAGTTATTTTAATTCCCATAGTTCTTATTGTTCTGTATTATAGGGGTTTGCCTTTAGTTATAACTTTATTGATTATTACTTTTTTGAGCTCCTGGGAATACGCTCAAATGCTAAATAAGGCAGGCATAAAAATACACTATGTTTGGCTTGCGTTCAATTCTCTTTTTTATTTGGCATTTGTTTATATGAAGGGTAAGGATTTATCTCTTTTATGGTTGGTCTTGTTTTTAGCAATAGGGGAAGCAATATTAACCTGGGAAAAGGAATTATCTGTTCCGCGGCTTTTTGCTGTTCTTTTCGGTTTTGTTTATACTGCTTTATTTCCTGCTTTAATTGCTCGTTTGGGTTTATATTATGCGGAACATAATTTTTTACTTGCCTTAATTCTATTGATTTGGATTGTGGATTCCGTTGCTTATTTTGCCGGAATAAAAATAGGAAAACATAGAAATATAACAGCTATCAGCCCGCAAAAATCCCTGGAGGGTTTTATAGCGGGAGTTCTTGCGCCTTGGCTGATTTTGATTATATTATATATTTGCAAGGTTGAGATACTGCCATTTTCTTATCTGGCTCTGCTGGCAGTTGCAAGTGGAATTTTCGGTCAGATAGGGGACCTGGCAGAGTCAATGTTAAAACGATTTTGCAAGGTAAAGAACAGTTCTAATCTTCTTCCCGGGCACGGGGGAATTTTAGACAGGTGTGACAGTTGTTTATTTGCAGGTTCGTTTTTATATTGTGCTTTGGAAATTTTAACAAAAGTGAGGTAATAATAATGAAAAAAGCACTTACTCTAATCGTTATGTTAGCTGCCACAGCAGCTATGTTTGCTCAGGTCTATGCCGTTGACCTTTTCTTCTCGGAATATGTAGAAGGAACAAGCAACAATAAGGCATTGGAAATTTTTAACGGAACCGGAGAGCCAGTTGATTTATCCAATTACACCGTAAAACTTGCCTCCAATGGAGGAACCTGGAGCTCTACCAACATTCTTAATATGAGTGGAGTGTTGGATGATGGTGATGTTTATGTAATCGCCAACAGCCAAGCAGAAGCATCAATTCTGGCTATTGCTAATGTAACCTCCACTGTTACATACTATAATGGTAACGATGTAGTGGGTTTATTTAACGGAAATACTCTTATTGATATTATCGGTGTTTATCAACAAGACCCAGGAACTGCCAATTGGCCTGTTGCCGGAACTCCTTCTGCTACTGCGGAACATACTTTAATTCGGAAACCAACTGTTATTCAGGGCAATACCAATTTTCTTGCTGGAGCTGGAACTAATGCTGACGATTCGGAGTGGATAGTTTTTCCGCAGAATTATTTTGCCGATTTGGGTCAGCATACTTTTAATCCCGGAGCTCCCGAACAAGCCGCAACTCCTACTTTTAATCCTCCTGCAGGGGTTTATGCAAATCCTATCAGTGTAACAATTTCTTCTACAACGCCTGGAGCTACAATTCGTTATACTACAGATGGTACAGAGCCGAATGAAACATCCACTCTTTATTCTGCTCCTATAGCTTTGGCAACTACTACAACTCTGAAAGCCAAAGCCTATGCTACCGGTTTTAGTCCTTCTTACACAGCAACTGCTAATTATATCTTCCCTGTGCAAGTTTCCAATATTGCAGCTTTACGTGCTTCTGCCGCCGATGGAACAACTATTTATCAGCTTGCCAATGAAGTAATACTTACGATGCAACAGAACTGGCGTCACCAAAAGTTCATTCAGGATGCAACAGCTGCTATTTTGATTGATGATTATAATAATATTATGAACACTCCTTATAATATCGGAGATGGAATTACAGGCATTACAGGAACTCTAAATCGTTACACTACCGGTATGCTACAATTTTGGCCTGTAATAAATCCCGGTCCTGCCACCTCTACAGGTAATGTAATTATTCCTCAATTGGTAACTATAGCAGAGATAACTAACAATGCAGAACTCTATCAATCACGTTTAATGCGTCTGGATAATGTTCACTATGCTAGCCCCAGCGGAAATTATGCCGCTCAAACCAGTTATGATTTATTGGATGCTACGGGCACTATTGTAATGCGGACTCAATTCTCCGATGCGGATTATATTGGAACTCCTATGCATCAGGGTAATTTTAATGTGTATGTTATAGTTACTCAATATAATGCTACAACACAGGTTACTCCCAGAATGCTAAGTGACTTCAATCCCGTTGCCAATGATGATAATGTGTTAACACCTATGCAAATTGAACTGATAGGCAACTATCCTAATCCTTTCAATCCCGAAACAACTATTCGTTTCAAAATGGAAAAAGCAGCTCCTGCGGAAGTGATTATATACAACGATAAAGGTCAGATAGTTAAAACATTTAGCACTATTGCTACGCAGGGAATAAACAGTGTTGTTTGGGATGGAAAAGATAATAATGGACATCCTGTTGCCAGTGGAGTTTATCTGTTCCGTCTGAAATCAGGAAGCTACAGTAGCACCAAAAAAATGGTTTTGATGAAATAGCCGGAGGATGCTGTTCCTCCTCAAGAATAAGTGTAGCCGGAGAATGCTGTTCTTTTGGCAAAAGCCGATTTACAGCAAACTCTGGCTACATAGTAACCAGCATACTGACAGCCTATTTTAAGATAAAGAATTAAAACAAAGATGTCAGTATGCTGTTTTAAAGATTTAGAGAGCGATAGGCTATCCAAAAGTAAACTCTTGTTGATTACAGATTTGTATCCCAATAAATTCAATCCTGTTAATGGTGTGTTTGTTCAGCAGCAGGCAATTGAGCTATCCAGGTTTTATCAGGTTCAGGTTGTTGCTGCTTGTGACAAAAATCCATATCTTATTTATAGAGCAATTGCAGATGGCTTTCCGGTGAAGGTAATTTGTTATCCCTATTGGCGGAAGTTTTTTGCTTCCCTGGTAACTAACAGATTATTGGCTTTACCGGCAATAAAAAGATATAAGAGATTTCAGCCCGATATAATTCATATTCACGATTACCGTCATATTCGAATTATTTTGGCTGAAGCCATTGAACAAGCTTCCTGTCCCTAAATATCTTACTTTGCATAATATACGCACTCATCCTGAACGGCTGAAAAATAATCCGGGGTTTGGATTTATCGTTGGGCATTAACAAGAACTCTTAACAAACTGGAATCATATTTTTACGGTAAATAATAGAATAGCCAAATGGAGCAGAACAATATAACCCTTCCTCTAAAATAACTGTAACAGGAAATGAGGTTTCAGAGCTTAAAGGAAGCTGATCCGAAATTAATAGATAACTATAAGAATATTCTGTTAGCTGATTATTTTCATCTTATCAGCATCGGAAATCTGTTTACCGAGAAGGGTTTTTCCTTTTTGATTCAAAGCTGTCTCTATATTAAAAGAAGGCCTGCGCATTCAACTTATAATAGCAGGGGATGGAGATAGAAGAAAGGAACTGGAAGTAATCAGGTGAAAATAAATAATTTGAATGCAGAAGTGATGTTCCTTGGCAGAATTGAGAATAATCTCTTAAGAAATATGCTGCCCTTATTTGATTTATTCGTTCTGGCAAGTTACAGCGAGACCTTTGGTATTGTTTTTCTGGAAGCTATGTTTGCCGGCTTACCTGTTATTGGAATAAAGAATGAAGGTATTTTCGGTTTGGCAGAGGACGGCAAACAAGCCTCTTCTTTTTAGTGGTTTCAAAAACAGTAAAGACCTTGCCCTGAAAATTAAACTGCTTATTACGGATCAGATTTTAAGACGGGAAATTGCCGGCAGGGCAAAAAAGCTGGTGCAAGAGAAATCATATGCTTCCCGAACTGATGCAAAGAGTAATAAGAGTGTATGAACAAAAATAAAGATATTAATGATTATCAATGAGTTTCCCTCCTACCGGAATGGAGAGCCTATTCAACGACCCCTAAAAAGTTTGCAAAATATGCCGTTAAAGCTGGTTGGGAAGTACATATAATTGCACCCCAAAAACCAGTAAGAAAGGTTTTAAAGATTATTCTTTACTGAAAGATATTCCTACTGCAGCCATAGTTCATAAGAGTTGCTGGTTTAGGTATTAAAAATCCCGAAAACAACAAAATGGTAGATGCCCGTTTTGCCGAAACAGCCCCAATCAAAAATATTCAAATCATTTTGGGGCTTCTTAAAGCTTGTTAATGATTTTATTTTTCCTTATGATAAACAGATTGGCTGGATAAGCCTTTTGCTTATTTTACTGCTTGTAACATTATTAAAAAACAACAGATTAGAAATATCTATATCACTGCTTATCCTTATTCTGCTTTTCTGGTTGGGATAGCGTTAAAGAAAATTTCGGGAGAGCGTTTTTAGCTGACTATAGGGATTGGCAATTCAAACCCTATTGTGAAAGAATTTGTTTTGCCTTTTCCGTTTACGCAAAATCTGTAAAAAACTGATGATAAAGTTCTTGCAACCTGTGATTAGCTGTATTTGCTCCAGAAACGCGTTTGGAATATATTAATAAACACAGCTGGCTGAAAGAAAAAATCCTATTATATTCCTGGTTTTGACGAAGATGATTTACAGGGGTTACTCCGAAAAAGGTTTGATAAAACTGACTCTTGTTTTAATGGGTAAGCTTACTAAAGTATATGGCTCTCCTCTAATCCCATTTTACGAGGTACTGCAGGAAAGCTTTTCTAATAATTATCAGGTAATTCATATTGGCAATATTGAAAGCTATTTTACAAAGTATTAAGAAGCTGGCTATACGAATTATCACTATCTTGGTTATCAAAAGCATAGCGAAGCAATTGCTTATTCGCTGATGATATTAATCGATTTTGCTAAATGAACATTCTACTGCAAATATTGGTTTCATCAAAGCTTTTTGAGCTTTTACGCTGTGGCAGACTATTTTAGCTTTAGGACCAAGAAAGTAATCTGGAGAAAATACTTTCGGATACAAAACGCGGCAGATATGCCTATATAAATGATAAAGAACAAATCAAAGCACAGCTTAAATACATTCTTGAAAATCCTAATCAGTTTGATATTCTCTGGAAACGATTAAACAATATTCGCGTGAAGAACTATGCAAACAACTATTAGCAATTTATGAAAGAGGTCAATCCAGCAGTTCCTGAACGCGTTTAAATACCATCTCCGAGTAAGCTTAATAAGACAATCCAACGTGCACTTTGGTTTCTTTGTTCTTTTTCATGCAAGGGGCACAGGAAATTGGATAACGAATTATAAAACTTTTTTTGGAAAAAGGAGGCGTCTGTAATTCATTAGCAGGACGAAAATAGTTAGACCCTTTATTCCAAAGCAGGAAGCAATATGTCCCAAGCGGAATCAGTATTGATAAAAAAGTGTAAGCGGGAAATTACAGCTGCCACATTTGCCAGTGGAAGCATTGAGTAAAAGCAGGGTATTGGTTCTTGCCTGAATTTCTTTTCCTACTTCCAGTTCATCAGGACCAGCAATAATCAAAACAGGATAATTCATATTGCCTTTTAAGCTTTTCTATTAAGGCACAAAAATATTCCTTATTCCATCTTTTGTACTTATTTTTAGCCATACAACGATGGATGCCGATAACCTTTTTCCCTGTCAGCTTGTTTTCAGCCGAAATTCTCTGCCCATTGCTGGTTTTCTTCCGTTAAATGAAAATAGGTATATAAATTTAATTCTTTTTGATTAGCCATTGCCTCATCCTATGAAGGAAGATTTTAAAAAACTCTGAAATAAAGCATAGTTATTTTGTGTGCGAGAGCGATTTGGTTTATATTGTGTGTAATAAGATAGACCCGGGTAACGGATTTTTTGTATTCACCGATCTTATTTTCTGCCTTTAAGAGTAACATAAACAGCCAGGATTTCGGGAGTAACTCCTGAAGAAAATAGCACTGCTTTGTATTTCTCTTTGCGAAGTTGGAAAAGAGTATGAAGCAGTAAATTTGTTTTCCAGCCGGTGAAGTGAATTTACTTACAAAAAAGGAGCATTATTTACAGGAATTGCAGCGGACTTGGGAAAGAAAAAGGAATTTCCAGTTCCAGCAAAGGGATATAAGGTCTTTACTGCTTGAAGGACAGTTAACATAATCAGATCTCCAATACCCCAAAGTGTGGATGATTAGAATTTTGTTTTCTGCAATATCTTTCATAACTAAAACCTTACGCTGTTTTACGGGTAATTTTCCCCAAAGGGATTTCATATCAGCCATCGTTTCTTTCCATAAATCAAATAATATTTCTTCTTGTTGGTAATAAGATAATTTAAACATTCTGCCTCTGCTATCCTTTTGTTCAAACATAAACAATCAAATAAACCAGAGAAAATAGGAAAAACTTGTGCTGAGTGCAGCATTAATTCCCATAATGGGAATAAGCCAAATATCCAATCCGATATTCACTAATAACGCTATTGCGAGGAAGGATTATACTGATTACAGGAAAGCCCTTGTTGTTCAGATAATTATTAAACAAAGAACCAAAGCTTAAACCATAAGCTGCCGGCATCAGCCAAAAATAGACAAAAAATAGACAGGAACAAATTGACTTCCAAACATTATTTGCATAATGAACTTTCCCTAAAGACCAAACCCTATATTAGCCAAAGTGATAAAGAAAAAAGAACAAAAGCAGGGTCTTCTTTTTAATAACAACCATTTACTAATATCATCTTCAATATCGGAGAGCTTTACAAACAATAAAACCACCAACTAGCTTGGAACAATCTGAATAAAATCTACAATATGTGCAGCCATAGAATAAATCCCCACTTCCCTGAAATTCATAAAATGCTTGATTATTATTATATCAGCTCTAATTAACATAATGAACAGAGGATAGAAAAACACGAAATCCATAGCTATAAAATAATTTAATTATTTTTAAGATTAAATTGTTTATATGAAGATTCCAATTATTTCTTAAAACAAAAGATAAATTATGCTGCAATTAAGACTGATCAGGTTGAAAAACAACAGAGTGTTAATTTTATCAACCCTAACAAGAGTATAATAACCGATTACTAAAAGAACAAAAAGTAAATCAGTGGGAATTAAAAAATGAGAAATAGAGTTTTCTAAAAACTCTGTCCATACCCAAATAAATTGCTTGCAATTGCATAAATGTTTTAGAAAAGGAGATATAAATAACCAAAAATATTATCTTTGTCACCGTTACTGATATCCAATCAGTTTGTTCCAATAATCCAGAAATGCAACGCCCAAAGTGATCAAAAATTATTATTTCTAAAAACATAGTTAGAACAGTCCACCCAAACATTGTTTGCACTTCTTCAGGATATTTACGAAACTAGATAAGGATAACTTCTATATACTCCAAAATCAAGAATTATCCAGATAAAATCCATAAGGTTATCAGATAGCTGTATTCACCTTTTAAAGTCACTCCCAAATATCTGGCACTAACCCAACTGATTAAAAAAGAAAGCCCAAGAATAACTATTCTGAAAAAACCTACATGGTAATGATGTTTTTTCAGATTTATGCGGGACATTTTTTACTTTTTTTCCTCTGTAAATTTTGGATTTTTGTTATCACGGATATAATTCCATAATGTTTATATCGTGCTTTTTGTCAAATGGAAAACACACGAAGTCAGGAGTTAAAACTACCTTCAAAAATTATTAACCTTTTACACATTTATTTGACAGTGAGGACTCGCGGTGCATTCCAGCATCAGTATTTTTAGAAAGAGAAAAATGAAAAAAAGAGATTTTTAGGAATAATGAAAAATGAAGAATTGTAAATTATATATCTGTGTTATTTGTTTTAATCTGTATTAAAAATATAGATTAAATGTGTCTGGCTCGGCGGACTTAATTTCCTTGACAGATAATAGCCGGATTTTATCAGGAATTTTTATGGTAAAAGCAATGCAAAGTTTATATAAGACACACAAAGTAAGGACTATAAATGGAAATTGCAGAAATAATATTCTGGATTTCCCGGATACTTTTAGCTTATCATCTTGTTGGTTACTGGATGATTTTGTTCCTATTTAATTCTTTTTCGAAGAAGAACTCCTTTCCTAAAAGAGGAATTTTATCCTTCTATTACTGTTATTTGTCCTGCATACAATGAAGAAAAAGTAATGGAAGCAAAAATCAAGTCATTCTAAACACTGACTACCCCAAAGATAAAATAAAAATGATTGTAATATCAGATGAATTCACCGATAGAACCAATGAAATAGTCCAAAAATATACCAATCAAAACATTTCATAATTCATTCAAAAAACCGAGAGCAGGCAAGCCGAACGCGCTTAATTTGGTTTGCCCTTATTGGATTCTGATTATGTCTTGTCTACGGATGCTGATTGTTTATTTGAACCCCAATGTTTAAAATGTTGGTAGCTAATATGCTTTCCGATGAAAAAATCAGGCTTGTTTCTGAAATGTAAAAAAAGGTTCCTCAAAAAAGGAAAGCTGAATCAGAAGTTTTTGTGGAAATACGAGGCATTTCTAAAATTAATGGAATCAAGATTTAACACTATTATTAGTGCTAGTGGAGTTGCATATATCTAAATTAAAAGAAATTATTTACGGCTATCGAGCTTAATAGTCTGATGATTTTGAAAGGGTTTCAATTACTATCAAGTATGGTAAAATAGCTACCTTTGTGAACCTCAAGCGAATGTCCTTATGGAGTTTACCGAAAGAGCAACAGAAGAAATATCCGCAAAGTAAGAATTATTACCCGTGAATGGTATGTTTGCAAAGCGTAACAAAGAACTATTAAATCCTTTTCGCTATCCGGCAGTGAGCTTTATTTTATTTTCTCCAAGTATTACGCTGGTTGTTTTTTGTTTTTGTATTGACAGGATTTATCAGTAACGCTTTTTTGTTGTCTAATACTTTCTATCATCGGATTATATTTTTTACAGCTGATTTTCTATTTGTCGGGAACAATAGGACTTATAAGTCAGGGAAAAGGTCACCATACTTTAACAGTGATCCGGGATATTTTGTAGCGATGGTCTATTCCTGCTATAGCGTTTGTGAACTTCCTGCAAAAAAAGAAGATAAACCTATGGCAACCTGTACGTTAAGGAGCTAAAATGAATATTCTAATTACAGGCAGTAATGGCTTTGTCGGTTCCAACTTAATGTGGGAACTGGAAAAAGACGGTCATACTGTTATTGGTATTGATATCAGTGAACACTGCGAAGGCAAAAAGCATCCGGAAACAATGCTTGGAGATATCAGGTCGCTAAAAGATTTGAATAATGCTTCCTCCAATTTTACTAAAAAACACAATAGTCCTCTTCAGCTGATAATTCATTGTGCAGCAGCCAAGAATGACTTTGGTGTTTCCCGCCATGAATATTTCAGTCATAATAAATATGGCACCAAAACATTGCTGAATTTTGCCACTCAGCAAGACATTAAGAAATTGATTTATATCAGTTCCGTTGGCGTTTTTGGCTATCCGGAGGGGAAAGCAAATGAGGATACACCTTATCATCCAGATACCGATTATGGCGCTTCAAAGCTTGCAGGAGAGCTGCTTTGTATCAAATGGCAACAGCAAAATCCCCGAAATGAGCTTATTGTTATCCGACCTGCTGCAATTTTCGGTCCGCATAATTTTACTAATACCTATAAACTTATAGACACTTTGCATCGTAGACCCTTTTTAACTATCGGTGAAGGAAATCATATTAAAACAATCGTTTCCATCTCTACCGTGATTGATATGATTCGTTTTGCTATACAAAAATTAGCTCCAGGTTACCAGCATTATAACTGTATAGATGAGCCCTATTTAACCCTGAAAGAATTGATGGAACTAATTTGTTCGCATCCCGGGTTTACAATGCCCCGCATAAAAATTCCTCTGCAGGCAGCAATTGGTATTGGTAAGTTATTTGATATTCCAGCTAAACTTTTTTCTCTTGACCTTCCTGTAAATAGTGATAGAATGCGAAAAATGGGAACTGCTACTTTTTTTACTGCTGAAAAAGCCAAAAGGGATGGTTTTATCCAAAAGGTCTCTTTACAAGATAGCATCACTGCAATGTGCGATTGGTATCTTTCTATAAACAAATAAATTAACAGGAGTATTTTAAATGAAAACAGTAAAAATCGGCTTAATTGGCTGCGGCCGCATTTCTAAAAATCACCTTGATGCCGTTACTCAAATTCCCGAAGCGGAGTTTGTTGCCGCATGTGACATTGTAGAAGAAAAAATGCAGGCGATAGCAGAAAATTATGGCATTAAGAATCTTTTTATCCTAACTACTATGAAAATGCTGAAAAAAGAAAAGTTAGACCTTGTTTCTATTTGCACGCCAAGTGGCCAGATCCTCAAATGGGTATTGATGTTGCTAAATCATAAAATCAATGTGTTAACCGAAAACCTATGGCTACTAATATTGAATCAGCTGATGCTTTAATTAAAGCTTGTGACAAGAATAATGTAAAACTATTTGTGGTGAAACAGAATTCGCCCAAATTCTCCTACTATGCAACTCCTTAAAAGAGCAATAGATAAAGGACGCTTTTGGCAGAATTTATTTAGCCGAATCCAATGTCTTCTGGCAAAGACTCAAGCCTATTATGGAGGCGAAAAAATGGCGGAACATGGGAATTTGACGGCGGTGCTTTTATGAATCAGGCAAGCCATTATGCTGATGCTCTTTATTGGCTTTTAGGAAATGTTGATAGTGTTATGGCTTACACGGCAACTATGGCTCGCAGAATTGAAGCTGAAGATACGGGTTGTGCTATCTTACATTTTCGCAATGGGATAATAGCAACTATCAATTTTGTTACAATGTTAACTTATCCTAAAAATTTTGAGGGCTCCATCACTATTATCGGAGAAAAAGGAACCGTTAAAATCGGGGTGCAGTTAATAAAATAGAAAATGGAATTTGAGGATTACGATGATGATGATCGTATTGCTCGTGATGCCAATTATCAGCCACCAAATGTGTATGGCTTTTGGTCATAATCCTTACTATCGCAATGTAATAGATGTCCTTTTAGGCAAAGATGTACCTTCTACTGACGGAAGAGATGGGCAGCAGAAAAATCACAGTGGAAATCATTCAGTAATTTACCGTTCTGCCAAACCGGAAAACGCGTTTCTTTACCTTATAGAATAAGCTTTCTCTCTTAAATCAGGTAGATAAAACTATTTACAGGCAACTTTTAACCCTTGGGGTTGCTGAATTTTTATTGGGAAAAGACAATACCTGCAATATTTTTATCGTTCCTTTATCTATAACAAAGCGGAATATGCTACCCTTTGTCCCTTCAACTTTCTTTGCAAATTTATCTTTCTTTGCCTGCATAACCATTTTATAATCCAGTAACATTCATGCAACAACTCCGTAACGAGACAACGGAAGTGTTACATGGAAGTGTTACGGAAGTGTTACGGGCCGCTACTTATTCTGCTATATAACAAATAATTACATAAATGACTTCCAAAGTAACGGAATTATTACCTATGTCTATGCAATTTAATAGATTTAAAAACCCAAAGAGTGATACAATTATAATGCCGGATGCATAAGCTTATGGTAAAATTCACGATTTTCACTTTAGGAAATATTGACATATAATTTTCACCTTCCTTCCCGATTATTCCTTTATAAACTATTTCCTGTTCAACCTGTTTATTTTCTGTTTCCCATTACAAATTTAAAAGTTAAAACCGAAAGCCAAACAAAACGGTAAATGATAAATATATAAAAGCGCAATAACCCGGCTTGCAAGATTAAATTTGTTTTTAATTCTGATTATATTATGATATGTAGTAAACCAAATACTGTAAAGAGTATAAAATGGAAACAAGAGAAACTATGCCTTGTTGGGGGATTATTTCCCCGAAATGACCGTCGTAACTACTAAAGGTAAAATGACCTTTCAAGATATGGCGGGAAAGTGGTTCGTCTTTTTCAGTCATCCGGCTGATTTTACTCCTGTCTGCACTACGGAATTTGTTGCGTTTCAAAAAAGCTGTATCCCAAGTTCAAAGCTTCGAATACAGAACTTATCAGTTTAAGTGTAGATCAGGTTTTTGCCCATATTAAGTGGGAAGAATGGATTAGTGAACATCTTGGTGTAGAAATTCAGTTTCCGCATTATTGCCGATACTGGTGCTGTAGAAATTAGCGCATGGGTCTTATTCATCTCTGAAAAGGCACAAACACTGTCCGGGCTGTATTTATCGTTGATGCTGAAGGTATTATCAGAATTATTCTATATTATCCTCGTGAACTGGGACGCAATATGGAAGAAATTCTGCGCGCTGTAGAAGCAATGCAATTTTCAGATGCTAACGGTTGCTCTATGCCTGCTAACTGGCCTAAAAATGAATTGATTGGAGACAAGGTTATTATTCCGCTGCTGTAACTGTTGCTGATGCCAATGCCCGTCTTGCTAAATTAAAAAAGGAGAAATTGAGGGCTATGACTGGTGTTTTCCCCCTATCGGGATTCAAACCCAAACAGGTAAAAATCCGCTGTTGAGCCCAAAGCTTTTTCGCGCACAAAAAAGAAATAATAAACTAAAGAGGCAGTTATGTAAGCTGCCTCTTTTTTTATTACAATAAAAAAGGTTAATTGGCCTCAACTTCTTTAACCTTTCTAAACCCTCTCAACCCTCCTGGTTTTCTTTTTACATCTTTGGAATATATAGTGCTTAATTATAAATGTCAGCATTGATAAAATTATTGGATAGTATATAAATATTAGAAGGTAACTATGAAAAGAAGCCTATACTGTTTTTACTGCTTGTTCTTGCTTTTATGGCTTTGTATGCCAATGAACGAGTTCCGTTTACAATTCACAATTCTTGTGCATTTGGATAAAAAAGGATTAACTTTGCCTGACGGGGATATGATTTTTTTTCACCAGCGCCACCAATGAAAATGAAATTGATATTGTGATGACCAGAGTAACTGTTACCGGCGAAGATGTTATATCCCAATCGTTTAACATAGCCAATACTGCCGGTGAAGAATATCTGGTAGATTTGATTTTAAGCTCGGACGGCTGTGGTTAATTTATACCTATAATTTCCCTGTTTCCAGAAACCGTAAGCTATGACTATGCTTTTGCTATTCAAAAGGTCTCGCTAACCGGTCAACCCTTATGGGGTGAAATGGGAATTAATGTTACCCGCGAGTTTAGTAATTATAAACTGACAGCCAATATGTTGGGAGGAGCATATCTATTGCGATATTGCTATGCATATACTGATGAAAATACACTTTTTGGCTGGAATTTTGACGCTCAAGGAAATAAAATCTGGCAAACAGAAACAATTTATCAAATGCCATCCTCCTATAGTTTGTACCTATCCGATGCCCTTTGCGATCAGGCAGGAAATATTATTATTAATATGTTCGAGCGCGTTTCTTCAGATAGTTATTTGTATAGCCATTTAGTTAAACTTTCTCCTCAGGGAACTGTTCTCGGCAACGATCCTTTGGTTACGCAAAATCAATTTGCAGGTGCTTATAACCTGTATGGCGATCCAACCGGAAACTATGTTCTATGGAAATCTGCTCATTCCAGTTTATCTTTGCAAAAAATGGATGCCTCAGGGAATCTGCTTTTGCCGGAAACAGTTTCTTATCCGCTTAGTGAAAGCGCGAATACTCTTCATCTGGGATTTTGTTCAGAGGGCAGCTTATATTATTTTGAATTGAGAAATTATCCTTTATTTCCCTTGCTCTATAAATTAAATCCAAATTTACAGCCAGGTTGGTCTGCCCCTGTGGAAATTCCTTTTTACTGGAATGATTATATCAGTTCTTGTGGAATTGCCAGTAATAATTCTCTTTATCTGGCTTATATTGACTATTTGAGTTCTGGTAATAGCATTGCCAATTGTGCTACAATGCTTACCTGTATCAATTCTGCTGATGGCAGTTTTGCTTTTCCGGTTACTTGTGTTTCCAATCAAATCTTTCATAAGGAAGCAGCTGAAATTTTAATTTCTACCGATAAAGCTCTGGTATTATGGTATGATTTTACGAACGGAAATTTTGCAGTTAGAGGTCAACTGGTTAATCTTGCCGGAACAGTTTTACTGGAACCGGAAGGTAGAACTTTCCAATATAAACGCTCTGGTTCTGTGTTAAACTACAAGGCTGTTGATCTACCTCTGGGTTCTTGCTATGTTTATGATATCAATAATCTATACGGCAGACAGAAACTCTACTGCCAAATTTGTGATGATAACCTTTCTTTTTTACTTGGAGAAGATGGAATTGAACTAAATCCCGATTCCAACGATGAAGAATTGTTAAAAGCCATTATTAAAACACCGGAAAATCAGGTGGGAATTCTCTATCTTAGCCAAAACGCTCAGGATGTATTCAATTTATATTATCAGGTGATAGATAATAACGGCTTATGCTTATTGCCGGAAAAGGTATCTTGCTTAAGGCGGTAACGGATCAATCTTATAACTATTTGATGACCTGTGCCGATGGGATATCATTATTGCGCAGGAAAAACATATTCCTTGCTCAATAATAAAATAATTAGAGGACAACGCTTGCATAATAATGTTCCCCTATGGGAGGCAGGAGGAAAAATTCTTAAGCAAAGCACTCCTTATGAATGCGGATTGGTATATCTTGGTGAAACTACCTCGTTTATGAGGATTATAATTATTATTCTTCCTATTACTGGGGAATAAGGAAATTGGATGCCAGTGGAAATCCTGACCCTCCTGGCTACTAACTGACTATATAACCAGCGGTATCCATTCTGATCTTATGCAATCTTGCTCACTAACAGGTGATGAAATGGCAGTTTTCTATTTTAAAGAATTCATTGCGGGTTTGTATTCCAGGTATGATTTATACGTTCAGAAATATAATAGCCGGGATTACCGTTATGGGGAAATTTGGGAATTCTCTTAAATTCTTCCGAACACATACATCCATATATAGCAGGTGTTTACTATGGAGATAAATGTATTATATGCTTTCTCAATAACTTCAATTATGATGAGCAATATTACTCTATAACCTATAACCTAATAAATAATAACGGAGTTATGCTTTGGAATAACCAGGATCCTTCTCCACAGAAATGTATACCTTCACTGTGATTTTAAGCTGGTAACTTATAACAACGATATTAACTCCATTACTTTGGCTGTCAATCCCGGCGTAAATGTTATTAAAATTAATCATCACTATGTTCTCTCCGATGGCTCTCTTTACTATAATGAACCAGTAACGCTTGATCAATCAAATAAAGGAATTCATAATCTGCAATTAGTTAATAAAGGAAATTACTCCCTGGCAAATTACTGCCTCAATAAATACTATATGGAATATAAAAACAGTATGGCATCTGAAGGATTTTCTTCCTCTACTTACAAATCCAGAGGAATGGACTATACTGCAATTTCCCTCTATGCTTGTAAAATTCCTTCTGAACCAGTTGTTACAATTGACCCTCTGCTAACCCCGGTAACCCTATCCTGCTGTAACTACCCTAACCCCTTCAATCCGGAAACCACTATCAGCTTTGAAATTCCTGAATCAGGCATTGTCTCTCTCCAAATCTATAACCTCAAAGGACAGCTAATCCGAACTCTTATTAACGATTTTCTGC
>JAXGIH010000026.1:0-20245 GCA_040770845.1 Cloacimonas sp. (SeqCode) | reverse complement strand
AATAGGCAGTTAAATCTAAAACATAATCATCGCTAAGTTGGTGAGAAAGACCTGCTTCGTAAGTAACAGTTATTTGTGGTTCCAAACTGGGATTTCCTACCCTGATTGTTGTTTCCGAAGCATAAGCATCTTCAGGAGTTTTACTCGTAAAAATATACTGCATTTGAGGTAATTGATTCTGATAGTTATAAGCAAAACGCAGAACATCTTTGTCTGTAATCGGATGAGAAACGCCCAACCGTGGAGAAATCATTAACTGCATCAGATCACTTTTATCAAATTCGCGTAAATCAAAACTACCATCATCCTGTGCCACATAATATTTTTTACCCAAATACCACAAATCAAATCGTAATCCGGCATTAACAATCATTCCTTCCCATTCCATTTTATCCTGCAAGTAATATGCCATTTGCCAGGGCTCAGCTTTATAACCATCACGCTTTCCGGATGCCGCTTTAGCTGCAGCAAAGTAATCCTCCGGCTTATAAATAGGAACCAAATCAGCAATAGATGTTGGATTTTCTTTAGTTGCAACAATCGCATAAATGCCCTCGGGGAGATATTCATCATCTAACAACATATTGCCATCGGCATCAACAAAATTGTCAATATTATAGTTTCTAATATCAAATATGCTGTTTAAATAGGCAACGCGTCGTTTTTCATCAATATTCAGATAGTCCTCTAATTGATTTTTATTGATGTTATGCTTTATAATTTCTAAACCGGTCTTTGCCATATGAGTTTCATTTATTTGCCATTCAAAATCTGCTCGTCCACTTAGTATTTTAGTGGTATCATCTATGAAGGCACTATAAATATAACCGGGAGGAAGATAGCCAGGAATTGATCTCGGCTCTTCTACACTTTCCAGTTCGATATTTCCAAGTCCTTTAGGTAAAAGCCGTAATCATATATGCCATCATTATCGGCATCAATTGTGGAATATCCATAATCCCCTAATGCAACCTCTGGACATAATCACCAGGAATATTATCAGGATCTACTGTCATAAAAATATAGAATCCCGATCTATGCCTTTGGGGCCTTCATAATTATCTTTCTGATAATAACTGCCTTTCACTTTTATATTCATTTTATCGTTGATTACATAATCATAAGTTCCGATATATTGCCGTTGTGTTGTTTCTATTTCTTTAAAATGTTGTAAAGCATAACGCCATCTATTTTCACCAGCATATTCATTGAGATAGTTTAAACTTCTATCTCCTCTGATAGCAAATGTAGCTACTTGACCAGGGTTAAGGCATACTTGGTCTTTAAATTCACATTATAGGAATTGTAATTCCGATTGCCAATATCAATACCGAGAATTTTATCCCTGCCTGCATAAGGGTCATAGATAGGATAATCATCATCTATTAGAGACCTGCCATTTAAAGTATAATCACCATTGGGATCACTTATATAATAATCTTTCAAACGACCATCCAACCATTCACCGGCACCATTGAGATAAAATGTGAATTTTTCCTTCATTTCCTGAGAAGCAAAAGGTAATACAGGACCCCCAATAGCCAATTTCACAACATCAGTATTGCGTCCCTCGCCAATAAGATGATCGGTATTATATTCAACCTTGCCGGAGAAAAAAGGATCTCCATCTTTAGTAACAATGTTGATCACACCCGATTGAGCATTGCCATATTCTGCTGGAAAACCTCCTGTCATCACTTTCATATCTTTAATAGCATCGGTATCAACTTGTAAAGTCGCTCCTCCGTCAACAGGATCGGTAACACTCATACCATCTATAGTATAATTAATTTCATTTGAACGGCCACCACGAATATGTAATTCGCCTCCAACATTAGTTACTCCTGCTTGCAAAGCAACAATATCAGCAACATCTGAAACGGCAGCATCGGTCACAACACTCATTTCTATATTTCTTGCGCTTCCTACACGGTTTTTATCTACCTTATCTTCAGTAGCTGTAACTGTTACCGCTTTCATTTCAAAACCGCTTTTATTCATAGTAGGAGCAAGATTTGTAGTTTGATCTACAATTATACGCACATCATTATACACCACAGTATCATAACCGATAAGAGAAAACTTAACTGTATA
Source organism: Cloacimonas sp. (SeqCode) (assembly GCA_040770845.1). Classification (GTDB taxonomy): domain Bacteria; phylum Cloacimonadota; class Cloacimonadia; order Cloacimonadales; family Cloacimonadaceae; genus Cloacimonas. Next base: position 18,151 of record JAXGIH010000026.1, on the reverse strand, counting down.
AAGACCTGGGGGAATATTTATGATAATTGCTGTTCCTTTAGCATTCGTTTGACCACCTGTTATTCGTTGATTTCCTTGCATAACAACAATATTAACAAATTCCAAGGGGCGACCGGCATTATCGCGCACTCTAACTGCAAGTTTTCCAGTAGTAGCAGCTTCTAAAAATACTGTTCCTGCAAGCATAATTATTAGTAGGATCAATGCATATTTACGCATCGAAAACCTCCCTATCTTCTGGGTTTTATACCTTTATTTTACTTATAGTTCCAAGCTCAAATAAGCTTTTCCCTCTATCTTAATTTCTTACTCAAAAACTCTTCTTTGTAATCTTAAGAAAAAAGTCAAGAGGTTTTTTTATAATATAATCAAAATTCCTCTTCTAACAAGGGGAAAACTATCTAAATTTCTTAACTTTAACATTCCTGAATGAATTCCACTTTTTCTTTTGTCGGATTTTGGTTCACAAGTTCGCCTATACATCTTGCTTCCGGTATAGTTAAGTATTTATCAAATGCCTCATTATCAACTATACAGATCATCCCTGTTCCCAAATTAAAGGCCTCTCTCATTGTTTCCTCGGATAGTTTTCCTGCCTCTTGCAACCAATGAAAGAAAGGAGGTATTTCTGTTTTCCTGATTTTAATTTGAGCACTAATACCGGTTGGTAAAATCCGTTTTAAATTTCCGATAATACCACCTCCGGTAATATGAGCTAATCCCTTAAGATTAGGGTCGGTAAGATAATCTTTCAGTAAAGGCAGATAACTTCTATGAACACTTAAAAGTAATTCACCCAAGGTAGTTTGACATTCAGGAATATAGCTATCCAGAGATAATTTTAGTTGCTCAAACACAATTTTCCTTACCAGGGAATAACCATTAGTATGTAATCCACTGCTTGGCAAAGAAATAAGCTGGTCACCAGGTTTTATTTCAGGTCTGGGTAATATTTGTTCCTTTTCTACAATGCCTACTATTGTTCCTACCAGATCAAATTCTTCGCCTTTGTACAAATCCGGCATTTCTGCCATTTCTCCTCCGATTAAAGCACAGGAATTTTGCTGACAGGCAATGATGATTCCTTCAATCATTTTTTCCACTTTTGCCGGCTCCAGTTTTCCGATACCGATGTAATCCAGAAAAAATTGCGGGATTGCACCCTGAACTAAAATATCATTTACACAGTGATTTACCAGGTCTTGACCAATTGTTTCGTATTTGTCAGCCATAATAGCAATTAAAAGTTTGGTTCCCACTCCATCGGTGCTGGAAACAAGAATCGGCTGATGCCATAAATTTTTATCTATTTTATAAAGTCCGCCAAATCCGCCTAATTCACTAAGGACATTGCTGTTGTAGGTGCTACGAACTTTCTGTTTTATTGCTAAAACCGTTGCTTCTCCAGCTTGTATATCAACTCCCGCTTTGCGATAATCCAGTCCATTTTTCAAGTTGTCCATTTTACCAGTTGTTCCTTATTCACATCAATTTCCGCCTTGGTTTTATCAATTAAACCTTTCACGCTGAAATCAGCTACATTTAACGCTGATACAACTGTTCCGTATAAAATTGCTTCCTTAATTACTGCTCGGTTTAAGATATTATGATTTGCCAAATATCCCATAAAGGCACCGGCAAAACTATCTCCTGCTCCTGTTGGGTCTTTAACTTCTTCTAAGGGATAAGCAGGCGCAAAATACATATCGTCATTTGAAATGGCTACCGATCCGTATTCACCGCGTTTTACAATTATCCACTGCGGTCCCAAAGAGAGTATATCTCTGGCGGCAGAATAAATATTCTCCTTATTTGTATACTCTCTAACTTCGTCCTCATTCATAAAAACAATATTTACTCTCCTCAGCACTTGTTCTATTTCTTTGGGACACAAATAAATCCAATAATTCATAGTATCACAGGCAAGATGTGAATAACCGGATACCTGATTTAAAACCTGCATTTGCAAGGAAGGATTGATGTTAGCTAATAATAAACTACGACAGCTTTTGCAGGACTCGGGCAATTGAGGAGAAAAATCAGCAAAAACATTTAACTCCGTAGAAAGTGTTTCCACTTTATTCCAGGTACTATATTTTCCACTCCAGCGAAAGGTTTTTACCCTCTTTAACCTCTAGTCCGTCAAATTTATCCCTTTTTTCTGCAACAGGTTAAGACCCTCAATCGGAAAATCCGTTCCGACCACTCCTACAATGTAAGCATCTGTAAAAAAGGAACCTGCCAAAGCTCCATAAATAGCAGAACCACCTAAAGCATTTTTTATTTCTCCAGCAGGTGTGGAAATACTATCCAAACCTATAGAACCAACGATTACTTTCGCTCAAGGTGTTATCTCCATCTGCAATGTATCTGCATGTAAAGTGTCGGTAACACTTGCAGAAGGAGTTTGAACAATATTTTTCTGTATTCCAAGGTGATTTATAAGATAAAGAAGAATAATTATTAAGGCAAGCACCATAAGTATCAATGAGCCAATTATATATGCCTTTTTCGATTTTTTCTTTCCAGCGATCTTTAATCTTATCGTTAAAATCATTCATCTTTTACCTCCCGGAAGCTATCTCTGTAACTTAGAAAATCAGCAAAGCGTGTTAGTCCTTCCTTGATGTTTTCTATACTGTTAGCATAAGAAAAACGCACTGTTCCTTCCATTCCAAATGAATTACCCGATAGAGCAACATAATACTTGTCCGGTAATTTAGCACAAAAATCATCCGATGTCCTGATATTCTGGTTATTGTTTTCCAGATACCATTTATTCCCAGCATTATATGAAAATGCACCACGAAACTAGAGCAGGTAATATGCAGCAGTTTTTCAGCTCTTCATAGAGGAAATCCCTCCATAAAGGAAAATTCTCTACGCATTTTTTCGTAGATCATCTTCTTCCCTTAAAGCTGTTACACAGGCATATTGTGTAATTGAATTAACTTTACAGGAAGTTGTATGTTCCTGAACCATACCTGCTGTAATAATTTGCAGGTGCACCTTATCCAAGACGCCAACCAGTCATTGCGTATGCCTTTGAAACACCGTTAATTACAATAGTCCTTTGTTTCATTTCTTCACTGATGCTTGCTATTGATGTAACTTTCATTCATCATAAACCAGGCGTTCATAAATCTCATCGGAAATTGCAAGACCGTATGTTTAATACATGTCTCAGCTATATTGGAAAGCTCATCTCGGGTATATACTGAACCTGTAGGATTGCCGGGTGAATTTATTATCAATGCTTTGCCACAGGGATTTTCTTGTATTGCTTTTTTCCAGTTCTGCAGGTTGAATTTTTTATATCCTTGCTCTTCGCGGGTAGGTATATATACTGGTTCTGCATTAGTAAGGCAACCTGATAAGGATAGCTTACCCAATAAGGGGTTGCCATCAAAACTACGGTCTTTATCATCACATACAGCTATTAACGCATTTACTATTGCTGTAACAGCTCAAAGGAAACAAATTTCTTTGGGGCTATATCGTAATCCATTATCCCGTAATAATTTCTCGCAAATTGCCTGCCTCAATTCCGGTATTCCAGCATTATTAGTATAACGCGTAAAATTGGCATCTATAGCTTTATGGGCTGATGCTTTAATATATTCCGGGGTATTAAAATCCGGCTCGCCTACCGCTGGAAACCAATTGCATCAATTCGCTTATCCTTCATTTCTTTTGCTTTCGCAAGATAAGCTTAATGTTGGCGACAGCTTAATTAAGCGACAACGGTTGGATAGCTTGATAGCCATCTTAACGCAATCTATCTTTTTTTATTTCTTTTTTTGTTGATCCGCCAAAAGCAGAACAATGGCGACTATATTAACAATATCTTCAGCAGAACAACCACGGGATAAATCACTTACCGGAGCTGCTAAACCTTGTATGATAGGTCCGATTGCTTCTACTTTTCCTATATATTGAGCCAGTTTATAACCAATATTTCCTGCCTGTAAATCCGGGAAAATAAGGATATTGGCATTTCCTGCCACAGAACTTTGGGGTGCTTTCCTTTTTGCCACTTCGGGAATTATAGCTGCATCAACCTGTAATTCTCCATCAAAATCAAAATCCACCTTTCTTTCTGTTAAAATTTCTTTAGCCATAGTTACTTTATCTACAAGTTCGTGTTTAGCACTTCCTAAAGTGGAAAACGAAAGTAAAGCTACTTTTGGCTCATCTCCGATTATAGCTTTTCGGGTTAAGGCAGTGCTCATAGCAATGTCCGCAAGCTGTTCTGAACTGGGATTGGGAACTACAGCACAATCAGCAAATAAAAAAATTCTTTTTTCCCCCCGAAAATCAGGAACCGGTATTATAAATGCGCTGGAAACAGTTTTAAGCCCCGGCATAACACCAATAACTTGTAATGCAGCCCTTAAAACATCTGCTGTAATATTAGCCGCTCCGGCAACCATTCCTTCAACTTTTCCTTCTTTAACCATAGAAGCACCGAAATATAAAGGATTTTTAACTGTCTCTATTGCCTGAGCCATTGTAACACCTTTCTCTTTTCGTCTTTGATAATATGCTTCAGCAAAAGAGGGAATATCTTCTGAGGTCTCAGGATTTATTATGGTCACATTGTTTAATTCTATATTAAGTGCTTTGGCTTCTTGATTTATTATTTCACTTTCACCCAGCAGGGTAACTTTTGCCAAGTCCATTGCCACAATTTTGGCAACCGCAGTTAAAACGCGTGGATCATTGGATTCCGGCAAAACAATACTTCCGGAGTTTCCTTTTGCTTTGTTTATTAAATTATCTATTATGAACATTTTCCTGCTTCCTTTTGTTCCGTTTCCAGAACTATCAACGATAGGTCTGCAACTCTTAAAAATTCTTTTTTTACTTCTTTCAGCAAGGAGTGTCTATTATTGCGTAATTCATCATCTTCGCAGTTTACCAAAACGGCGTCAAAAAAGGCGTCTATAACTTTTCCAAACTTGATCAAATACTGTAAAGCCAAAGGATAATCCTTGTTTTGTAAAGCGGAATCAATATCCTGATGTAATGTCTGCAGAGCTTCATAAAGGTTAATTTCTTCCGGCTCAACAAGTTTATCTTTATTAAAGGGAACAAAATCCTGTGTTTCGGCAATAATATTTGCTACCCTCTTAAAACCAATCACCAAATGAATAAAGTCCTCTTTACCTTTTAATGCATTCAATGCTTTAGCCCGGTTTTCCAAATCGTGCAAATGGCTTTTATCAATATGCATCACGCTGTCTATCACATCGTAAGCAATACCGTTTGTTTTCAGCAATCCCTCAATTCTTTGTTCCAGAAAATTGTGCACATTCTGATTTGCCTTTTTATCCAATTATGTCTGTTTTTCAATTAATGTTAATGCTTTATTAGCCAAAGTGAACAAATCCAAATCCCATTTTCGGGAGCTGATAATTTGCACAATACCATTAGCAGCGCGTCGGAGAGCAAAAGGATCTCCACTTCCCGTTGGCATCATTCCAATTCCAATAATTCCGGCAACCGTATCCATTTTATCTCCAATAGCAACTATTGCTCCACACAATGTTGAAGGAAGTTCATCACCCGAACCTCTTGGTAAATAATGTTCAAATATACCTTCTGCGACTTCCCGATCTTCTCCCGAAGCAATAGCATATTGTTTGCCGATATATCCCTGAAGTTTTGTAAATTCTTTTTCTCCAAGCATATTAGTAACCAAATCTGCTTTACAAAGTTCTGTGCAACGAATTGCCTTTTTCTTTTGTTCTTCTGTTATCTTCAATTCATCCGCTAAGGCACTTACCAATTGCATTATGCGTTTGGTTTTATCAGTCATTGTTCCTAATTTTGCTTGAAATATAACCTTGTCCAAATGCCTCGTCCAATATTCCAGCGGATATTTTGTATCTTCATTCCAATACCACAAAGCATCTGCCAGGCGTGCTTTTACTACTTTCTCATTGCCTTTTCTGATAATCATACTTGCAGATGGATTACCATTGGAAATAAATACAAATTTATTACTTAATTTACCTTGGTTGTCCTGCACTGCAAAATACTTTTGTGTCTGACTTATAGTGCTGATAATAATTTTATCCGGCAGAGAAAGATACTTTTCTTCAAATTCTCCAATAACTGCAGTTGGAAATTCTACCAAATTTACCACTGTTTCTACTAACTCCCTGTCCTCTATAACTTTAAAATCTCCTTCCGGAAAAATAGCTGCTAGTTGATTAATTATTTCTTTTCGGCGCTCTTCAATATCAGCTATTACTTTTTGTTCCCTCAGTTTTGGAATATAATCCTCAGCTTTATTAATAGTAATAGCTTTATCCAAACCTAAAAACCTATTACCGTAAGTAATATTCCCACAAGGAATGCCGCCAAAATCCAATTCTAAAGGTAGATTATCCCATAAAACTAAAAACCAGCGTAGAGGACGGGAAAAAGTTAATCCTAATTGGCTCCAAGCCATTTTTTTCTCAAATGGTATCTGCACAATCATTTCCGGAATCCAGCTCTTCAGCAGTTCAACTGTCGCTAATCCCTTTTTTATATATTTTACTGCCAGAAACTTACCTTTCTCTGTTTCCTGAATAAATATTGCTGCTTCCTTTGCCTGGCTTCTGTTTAAAAAACCCTTACCTGCAGGTGTTAGATTGCCCTCTTCATCATAAGCAACGCTGACTAAAGGTCCTGTCTTTAAAATTTCCTCATCCTCCTGATGAGTATCCAGTTCCAGAGCATCCAAATATATCCTGCGAGGAGTTCCACTCACTTTATAAGAACCGCAATATAGTTTATTACTTTTCAAAAAAGTCGCAAAAGATGAGCTGACACCGTTAAAGGCAATTTCTATCTGTCTTTCCGGGAGTTCTTCACATCCCAATTCCAGTAAAAACCGGCTTCGTTCCAAATTCTATCCTATCATTAATTATTATTGTATAGAGTTATTCAATATTATATCTTATACTTACCTGATTGGTTAATCCTAAGTCCCCGTAAGAAGCAACAGCATAGTCCAGGGCAATTTTTTTCCAAACCCAGCCCACTCCTAAACTTATTCCGGAAGTCCATTCCATATTTCCTCCCAGATAATAGTCCCCGGCATTAGTTTTAAATCCACCTCTTAGAACTAAGGAAGGATGAACTTGTTGTTCAACTCCAAATTTACCGATAAAGTTTTCTCCATTGGCTTTAGTAATATCTATATTCAGCAGAGTATTTTTCCCCACATCTATTCCAAAACCTGCACCATAAGTAAATGGTATTCCTTCATCGTATTTTTTATCGCTGTAGTGACTAATTTGGAAACCCAAATTTTTCGCCGATAGACCTACTTTTATTCTTTCGTTGGCAGTATGATGCAAAATACCGACATCAATTAAGAGGGCAGAAGCGGATTTATCATCTATTTGGTCTAAAACAAATTTTATACCACCTCCCGCATCCAAAGCAGGGACTTATAAATTTTGCCAAAGTAAAGCCCGCTAATATATCTTGGAGAATTAAAGGTATCATTCAATTCAATAAACTCTCCATTTGTGCCCAACATCAGTTCTGTCTATAGAACCCGAATTCCAATAGTTTAAATAAGATCCGTAAGAAGTGTATATATTTTTGGGAACAACATAACTTACAGAGCCACCACCGGAACCAACAAAATGGTCTGCAAAGGTAGTAAAAACACCTGATTAGGAACTCTGATTATGGCTAGGATTAAACTGCATACCATCAAAATTTTTTGCTCTTCCCAGCATTGCTTGTCCCATACCATTTGCTCTGGCAGAATAAATTATCTTTAATGTAGAAAAACCAGTGGTTCCGGCATCTTGATGCTGTGCCAGCAATGGCATAAAAGAAAGAACACTAAACATGCCAAGCTGAGGGAAGTAGTTCTTCTTCCAATAATTGAACTTTTTCATACAAATCCCTTTCATCTTTGGCTTGTAACAATGTTTCCCTGTTTTCTTCCCGCCTTAAAAATTCCGATAATGACCGTAAAATTTTCATATAATCCTGATTGGAACTTTGGGGAACGGCTATCATAAAAACCAAATGCACAGGTAAATTATCCAAACTGGAAAAGCCAAATCCTGTTTTACTAAACAAACAGCTATTCTTAAACAGCTAACTGTTAAGTCCCTGGCATGGGGAATTGCAATCCCTTTCCCTATACCTGTGCTCATTATTTCTTCTCTTCCTTTAACTGCTGCCAGAAAACGGTCTGGAAAACTTAAACAGCCGCTTTCCGATAGCAAATTTGCCATATATTGCAGGCAGGCATTTTTGTTCTCAGACTTCTCAACAATCTTTGACCAGTTCGGGCATAAAGCTTGTTCATTGTCTCACCATATATTTTCGTAAATTACCTTATTTTTGGGGCAAGATATAAGTCAACCAAAATTCTTCTATATTTAGATTACCTCAGAGAATTCAGTTTTGAAAATTGGGAGTTGTGAAGGAAAATGAATGATGTGAAATAAGAAATAGATAGGTGGCTAAAGCAAAGGGCAGGACAGAAGGGTATTTTTCCGATAAATTATGTCTTTGTTCTTTCCTGTCCTCTAATTTCAAATGATAAATGCAATATAAAATCAGCTAAATTATATAAATACCGAAAATCCAAACCGATTCTTTAATAGGCGAAATCTATAAAATCGAGAACTGTTCTTTTTGCATTGCCATTCTGCTTACTTGAACTTCTTATAATCCTTTAACATCATTTAACAACCCCGTAACGGAACTTAAGGAAGTGTTACGGAAGTGTACGGGTTGTTATATTCTACTATATATCAAGCAATTACTTAAACAAGAAAAAATGGACAGAAAAAAGAGCTAATTTATTAGGGTTCAAATATTTAATAAAGATTCAGAAGAAAGGTAAACTTAAAAAACAAAAAGGAAAAGTGAAACCTGTTTTGAATATAGCAGAAAAAACGCATTCTGAATTTGTATCTATTTAAGTGATAATAAATTAAAGAACCGAACATTAAGATTTATAGGATTTCGGGAATTTTTATTATAACAAGTTTAATTTCAAAATACTTTTATTTCAAGGACTTAAAACAACTTAACTCCTTTTCTCCGCTTTAAATTACAAAATCGGCATATACTATGAGATAATTGGTGACCTTATGCAAAGATAGAGAAAAGGGTGAAATGATGTGGAAGACTACAAACAACACCGATTTTAACTCAAAGAGCGACAACAAAGAAAGCGAATGACTTTTTAAGTTGACACAAATTCTGCTTTTTCCACTTGTGTTTTATTATAAGTGAAATAGTCAAAAAAATAGAGGTATTATGCGTAAGAAATGGTGGATAATTATAGTTATAGTGCTTCTGATTCTGCTGGTTTTGTTTTTGGGAAAAAGCTGCGGTAAGAAAAAGCAAACTGAAACAGTAAAACCTACAGAGACAGAAACCTATACCGTTAAACGGGGAGATATTTCTTCCCGCATAGAAATTACAGGTGAAGTTCAACCGGAAGTTGTGGTTTCCCTAAAATCCAAAGTAAGCGGGAAAATTGTTAAGTTTTATGCCGGGGAAAATGATTATGTTACTTCCGGACAGATAATTGCCGATATTGAACCAGATTATAATCAGGCAAATACTCTTTTCAATACTAAAGCAATGCTACAAAAAGCAGAAATGAACTTGAAAAATGCGCGTAAAGATTTGGCTGATAAAACAATTCTTCTCCAAAAACAATTTATTTCGCAGGAAGAATATGATAAGGCATCGGATGCCTTAAAAGAGGCAGAAATTGAATATACTCAAGCCAGCAGTCAATATGAAATGATTCGCGATCTGGATGTTCCGGGAAAAGTAACTCATGTTTATGCTACCGCCAGTGGAGTTGTTATTGAGCGTAATATTAACGAAGGTGAAATGGTTCAATCCAGTTTAACCAGTTTTGGTGAAGGTACTGTGATTATGAAAATTGCCGATTTAAACAAGATGATTGTAAAAAGCAACATCAACGAAGTAGATATTTCCAAATTCAAACTGAATCAGAGCGCAGAAATAACTTTGGATGCTCTTCCTTATGAACAATACAATGGCAAGGTGGTAAAAATTGCACCGCAGGCAATTATAGAAAATAATGCTAAGGTCTTTCCCATTGAAATTAATCTTAATGCCAGCGGTAAAGTTGTTAAACCGGGAATGACAGCAAATGTAACTATTTTGGCTGATTCGCGCCAAAATGTTTTGGTAATTCCTATCCGAGCCGTCTTCAGCAACGATTTAAATCAGGATATTGTTTATCTGGTTACAGACACTAAAAGTCCGTCTAAAGAAACCAAAAGCAAGGAGAAAACATCTTCAGCTCCCAATTCTGTTGCCACACCTGTAAAGCTTGGTACTAATGATTTGTTGCAAGTGGAAGTGATAGAAGGTCTTAAGGAAGGAGACATAATTTTGCTGAACGAACCGGTTACCAATAATAATAAAATGTTTATGTAAAATGATAAAAATAGACAAGCTGAGCCGATATTTCGGAGAAATCAAAGCTGTTGATGAAATCAGTTTCTGCATTCAGGATAAAGAGATTGTCGGTTTTTTAGGTCCTAATGGAGCTGGTAAAACTACAACTCTTAGAATGATTGTTGGTTATTTGCAACCCAGTTCCGGAAATATTGAAATTGACGGCGAAAGCATTTTTACCGATCCGTTAAAAGCCAGCAGACAAATTGGCTATTTACCGGAGCAAAATCCTTTATACGACGAAATGACAGTAGTGGAATTATTAGCATATTTTGCTGCTTTACGGAAATTGAAACGGGATTATTTTCGGGAACGCCTGAATTTTGTAGTTAAAAACTGCGGGCTTAAAGATGTCTTGTATCAAAGAATAGGAACCCTTTCCAAGGGCTATCGTCAAAGAACCGGTTTGGCACAGGCAATTTTACATGATCCCAGAATTTTGATTTTAGATGAACCTACTTCCGGTCTTGACCCCAATCAAATAATTGAAATTCGTGAACTTATACGGGAATTGGGCAAAGAAAAAATGGTTTTGCTTTCCAGTCATATTATGCAGGAAGTTCAGGCACTTTGTGATCGGGTTGTAATAATTAATAAAGGCAAAATTATTGTTGATGATAATATAGAAAACTTGCCCAATTATCTGAAAAGAAGCACTATGTTAATTCTGGAAGTGCAGGGAGAAAATGTAGATTTTTCTGATTTTCTAAAAGAGTATCCTTTTGTGGAACTGGATATTCTTTCCCGGAATGAAACCACCTGCAAAGTTTGTGTTTATGAAACCTCCGGAAGGTTGATCTCCTCATCAATCACCAATAATGAAAGTGATCAGAATAGTATTGATGAAACCTCCGAATTTGATTTACGCCAAGAACTTTCCCGTTTTATCAGAGATAGGGGCTGGTTGATTTTAGAATTTTCCACCAGCAAAATGAGTTTGGAATCTATTTTCCATAAGCTTACCATAGAAAACTATTATGAGCCCGAAATTGAAGAAAAGTTATCTGCAGAAGAAGAAGTTATGGAAGAAGAACAAACAAAACCCGCTGAAACAGAAGATAATAGGGAAGAGCAATGAAAACAGTTTTCACCATTGCTAAAAAAGAATATGAACTTGCTTTGCATTCAATTTCCACTTATATTGTCTACATCCTGTTTTTGGTGATTATTGGCATTATTTTTTCCAATATGGTGTTTAAAATAGCCAGAGCGGAATTGCGTTTTTTGTTTGAAGTTATCCATATTGTCTTTTTGTTCTATATTCCGGCTATCACAATGGGAAGCATTGCCAAAGAAAGGCAAACCGGAACTTTAGAATTGCTTTCCACTTTACCGATAAAGCTTTCTTCTATTGTTTGGGGGAAAATTTTATCTGCTTTATTGCAAATTATTACGATCATTATTCTTTCGCTTGTTTTCTTCGGCATTATTATTGTTTTTGGAGAAGGAATTGATTACGGAGCCATAATTTGCGGTTATATAGGTCTTATTTTAGCGGGATTAGCTTATGCTTCTATCGGAGTTTTTGCTTCCAGTTTTCCCAGCAATCAAATTTTAGCTTTTGTACTGGCTTTGCTTATTTCTGCTATTTTTATTTACTGAAGTTTCTTTTACCGTTATTACCTTTTGGTCTGGTGCCAATTGTTCAATACTTCAGTTTTGATTATCATTTAAGCAGTTTTCTGAAAGGGGTTATTGACACTCGTGATATTCTCTTTTTCCTTGCTGTAACGGTTATTTTTGCGTTGTTGGCTCAATTTAATCTCCAAAGCAAAAACCCCGATGCAGGAAAAATAAAATGAAAAAAAGAAAAAAAAAGACCAGTTCATTTTTATCCAACCTGCTTATTAAGATTGCTATTGTTTTAATGGTTTTGCTAATCCGGTTCTTATGCCAGAGTGCGTTGGGATTTTAAAGAATAAAGCATATTCACTTTGCTCAGGTAAGCAAGGATAAGTAAGTAATTTGCAAGATAATATGGTAGTTAAACTTTACTCAGTAAAAAATTACCCGCGGCTATGCTGATTTTAGACCGTTATGTTAAAGACCTTTTAGAAGAATATAAACAAGCGGGGAAAGGCAAATTTCATTGAAGTTATAAATGGGCCAGTCCTGAAGACCTCAAAAACAAAGCTCTGCAATATGGAGTCGGGGCTATGTATTTCCGCATTTTGAAAATGATAAGACCACTACAAAAAGAAGTTGTTTACGGATTGGTTTTTGAATATCAGGGCAATTTTGAATCTATGAATGTGTTGCCTAAAATGCAAAATCAGCTGGAATATCAAATGACCCTACAATTGAAAATTACGCGTTATACTTTGCCCGATATTACTGCTTTTGTGGATACTACTCTCTATGCTTTGATCTTGAGCAGAAATATGAAAATGAACTTTACTCCAATTATAATGTTCATTTTACCAATCTGCTGGAACCACCACCCAAAACACCTGTTATGATAGTTCATTCCGGTTATGATTCTTTATCTATTACCCGACTTTACAATTTAGACCAGTTTTTAATGCAGGGAAAACTGGTAGTTCAACGCCGATAAAATCTTTTCTGATGGCGAAACAGTAATGGAAATACATTCCAATCTTTTTGATTTTCTGGAAAATAACGGCACGTAAAATTAAACAGTGACATAGCTATGGATATTTTGCGATTCCAGACAAATGGGTGTGGATACCAATATCTCTTTTCCTATTTATCCTGTTTTGCGCAGTTCACAACATCCTATCACTCGCAATATATCCAACATTGTCATTTATATGGGAAATGGAATTATTTTTAACAGAAAGCCGGGATTAAAATTTTACCAAACCATTCTTGCCACTTCCACTCGCAGTGCTCTTTTAGAAGGGCCGATTATCAATTGGATTCCCGTTTGTTTTTCAATCCCGATCCGGATGTTTTTGTAAATCCTCCAATTCCTTTAGGGGCAATTGTTGAAGGCAGAATGGAAAGCTATTTTAAAGAAAACCGCAATTTCAAAGGTCGGATTTTGTTTCTGAAGTGAAAGATGGTAAAATTGTTATTTTCGGAGATCGGGAACTTTATGTTGATCGATAAAACCATCCGCGAAGAACGTTATCAGATAATCTTAAATGCGGTGGATTGGCTTTGGGAGCGTGAGGATATGATCAATATCCGTTCCCGCCATTTACAGGGAAAGCATTTTGGATATTGCTTATTATATGCATAAAAATAATCTCCTTTGGGGTGATCCAGCAAAAGGGAACGCAGAATCAAAATGGAAGTAAAAATTATTGCTACTTTATTACCTTCTTTAATTCTTATTGCCGTTGGAGGCATAATATCGTATCGTAAACGCACCAAGGAATTTAGAGGAAATGAAGAAATCTAACTTAATATTACTGCTTGTTTTGCTTATTCTAATAGGTTTATATTTCGTTTTAAGAACGAACAGACCTCAAGAAAAACTCGCCCGGGTTTTTGATTTGGATACTTTATCTATCAACCGAATTGAGATTTACGATGCGCAAGATACTCTAAAAATGGTTAAGCAAAATAATATCTGGAAATTAATTTATCCTGTTAACTGGGAAGCCGATAGCTTAAAAATTCGCGATTTGTTCCGGGAAGTGATTACGGCAAAATATGCTAAAACTCCTATGGGAACAGGTAAAGAAGCGATTGAAAAGTTTCATCAGAAAGACGAAGAAGCATTGCATATAATTGTAAGTGACGGTAAAAAAAGCATTCATACTCTCTTCAGCAATTTGGATAATCCTTATGATTATTTTCGTTATGCCGGTTCCGATAAAATCTATCAATTGAAAGCTAAAGTTACTAATAATTATAATACAGACCTTTCCAACTGGCGTTCTCCTCATATCGTTAGTCATAAAGAAGAAGAATTGCTAAAAATTGAAGTTACTCATCCCAAAAATAAATATACCCTTACCAGAAATGGTCTTCAATGGACTTTTCAGGATGCCCACAATGAATTTAAAATCCATCCGGCAAACAGGGCAATGCTAAAAATTCTGAATATCCTGGAAAGTTTGAATACCTATATCTTTATAGATAATGCCCAAGCGGAATATGCGGAAAAATTTAAAAATCCCTATTGCACCGTAAAACTTTATTTAACCGGTAACCGCACTCAGGAACTCAAATTTATTGAACACACTCAAGGATATTATTTAATGATGGTGGATAATGATCCAAGTGTATTATTTGTCGTTGTCTGGGATACCGTATTTCGTTTTACCCGTCATCCCGATATCTTCAGAATGCAGGAATTCGGTTAAAATGCTTTCTATTAAGCGCATCAAAGAGCTAAACAAAAAAATTTATGAAGAGGTATCTACTCTTTGGGAAAAAACAGGAATCAATAAACCGGAACGCAAGGATTCCTTTGAATCCCTGCAAAAAAATCTGCAACAAACGGGAATATTGATTATTGCAGAGGAAAATGAAAAAGTAGTTGGCGTTGTATGGGTAACTAATGATTTCCGACGACTTTATATCCATCATATGGCAGTTGTCCCGAATAAACAAAATCAGGGTATTGGAACCAAGCTTATGGAAGAATGTATTTCCCTGGCAAATGAATATGGTTATCAACTGAAATTGGAAGTGAATGTAGATAATCCTGCTGCTTGGCATCTATATGAAAAATTTGGCTTTAAAGAACTTTCCGGTTATCGTGTTCTTATTAAGAGAGATATTTAATCAGCCAAAATTCGGGGGCTTTATTTATTAACCTAAAAAAGGCGGAATTATGAAAAAAAGATTACTTATTGCTACCGGCGGAGGTGATTGCCCTGGACTCAATGCCGTTATTAGAGCTATCGTAAAAAGAGCTTCTTTTGAACATAACTGGGAGGTTTTAGGCAGCATTGATGCTTTTAATGGTATTTTAAAAGACCCTATGCATATCATAGAACTCACTCCCGAAAAGGTTGCAGGAATTCATATTCAGGGGGGAACTATTATCGGAACTACCAATAAAGGGGGTCCTTTCAACTGGCCCATTAAAAATCCGGATGGAACCTGGACTACTGTAGATCGCTCCCAGGATTTTTTAGACCGCCTCCGTTATCAAAATATTGAGGCATTAATTAATGTTGGAGGAGACGGTTCTCAACGCATTTCACAGCAACTTTTTGAGCTGGGTTGTCCGGTTATTGGCGTTCCCAAAACAATAGATAATGATCTTTCTGCAACAGATTTTACTTTTGGCTTTCAAACTGCAGTGGATATTGCTACCGATGCAGTAGATAAACTTGTTACTACTGCAGCCAGTCATCATCGTATTTTAATTTTAGAAGTTATGGGTCGTTTTGCCGGATGGATAGCGCTTCATTCTGCAATTGCAGGTGGGGCAGAGGTTTGCCTCATTCCGGAAATTCCGTATAATATCAAAAACATTATGCAAGCCATCAATGAACGGATTGATAGAGGACACGATTTTGCCAATATTGTAATTGCCGAAGGAGCCAGACCTGTAGATGGAGATATGACTTTTGTAGAATGTGATGAACCGGGAGCTATGAAAATTAAACTGGGAGGAGCAGGTTTGCGTTTGGCTCAAGAACTTAAAAATGCTGGCTGCACAATTGATATTCGGGTAACCATTTTAGGACATTTACAACGGGGTGGAACTCCCAATGCCTTTGATAGAATCCTTGCCTCTCAGTTTGGAGTGAAGGCATTTGAACTGGTTTTACAGGAAAAATGGGGTTCTATGGTGGCTTATCGTCATCCCAATATTGTTGCTGTTCCCATCACTGAAGCTATTGAAAAATATAATTATATAGACCTTGATTCCGATCTTGTGGCAACTGCCCGGGGATTGGGAATCTCTTTAGGGGACTGATAATTTTACCTTACACAGATTACAAAAATTACACAGTTATTAAAAATACGGTTTTTATGGATAAAAAAGGAGTTACATGGATTTAATAAGCCAGGGAGGAACAAGATTAAAGAGTTTTTAGGGTTTATTTTATCTATTATAGATGTTTCCGGTTTTTGGGTTGACGGGGACATCAACCATCCGGAAGAACGACGTCCCCTGTCGTTCAAAAATAAAATAGATAATACATTACCTTGATTATTTTAGGCGAAATAAGTTGTATTAGAGGGCAACGATGATTTCTACCTTCCGATGATTTTGGTTGATAAGGATTTCAACCTTCTGGTGGTCTAAACCTTCTCAGCTAATTTTCAGTTATTTATAAAGTTCATTTTAAATTTCACTTTTCCACTTTTCTTCCTTTTCGCTTCACCTGTTAACTTGTTAACCCTTTCACTTGTTTACCCTTTTCACCTTGACAAATATCCGCTTTTTCTTTCTTGTCCTTTTTAATTACTTTATTGAAAATAGGATGGTTAAATGGCATTTGAACAAGAACTGAAATTAATCAGCAGAGGTGTGGAAGAAATAATCACTCTGGAAGAACTGAAAGCCAAATTTGCCAAAGCGGAAAAAACCGGAAAACCGCTGAGAATAAAATATGGTATTGATCCTACGGGTTATGATGTGCATTTGGGACATTTGGTTCCTATTCGGAAAATGCGGCAATTTCAGGATTTAGGTCATATCGGAGTAATCATAATTGGTGATTTTACAGCTCAAATAGGTGATCCTACAGGTCGTGATGAAAGCCGTCCCCCTTTATCTGCTGAACAAGTAAAAAGAAACAGTGAAAAATTTATGGAACAACTATATACCGTTCTGAAGAAGGAACAAACGGAAGTTCGCTACCAAAGTGAATGGTTTGACAAAATGGGAATGAGTGAGGTAATCAGATTAATGGGGAAATTTACTTTAGCTCAATTTATGGCACATCAAACCTTTCGTCAGCGTTATGAACAGGGTTTAGCTTTAGGAATGCATGAAATTTTTGTATCCTGTTTTGCAGGGTTATGATTCCGTTGCTGTTAATAGTGATGTAGAATTGGGAGCAACGGAACAGAAATTCAATATTCTCTGTGGAAGAGATATGCAGCATCATTTTGGAATGGAAGAACAGGTTGCTATCCTGTCTCCTATTTTGATTGGAACGGATGGCGTGAATAAAATGGGCAAATCACTTAACAACTATATTGCCGTATTTGATTCTCCCAAAGAAAAATACGGTAAAGTGATGTCTATTCCGGATAATATAATTTTGAACTATTTCTATTATGCTACAACTTTGCCTGAAGAAGAAATTGAAAAAATAAAAAAAGAACTGGAATCCGGAATTAACCCCATGCTGATTAAAAAACGCTTAGCCAGGGAAATCGTTACTTTATATCATAGTGCGGAAGAGGCAAGTGAGGCAGAACTTGCCTTTGAAAAACAATTTACCTTCAAAGAAATTCCTGATGATATTCCTGATTTTGCTGTTAATGAAAGTAGCTATAAATTGTCCAAGCTATTGGTGGATAGCGGTATATGTGCAACCAACGGTGAAGCCAAACGCCTAATTCAAAGCGGAGCTGTTTCTTTAAATGGAGAAAAAATTACTGCCTTTGATGCTGTAGTTAATCTTAAAAACGGTGATATTATTCGCGCTGGAAAACGGAATTACATAAAGATAAAGAAAATATGATCAATCCTAATATTATCAAACTCCTGATGAATGCTGTTATAATTTTTCTGGTTTTTTACAGCATAATTATCCATGAATTCAGCCACGCTTTAATGGCATACTGG
>JAXGIH010000025.1:0-20464 GCA_040770845.1 Cloacimonas sp. (SeqCode) | reverse complement strand
CCAAAGAAGGTAAATCTACCTCAATTTCTAACTTAGCTGTTACTTTTGCGCAGATGAATAGTAAAGTGATTTTGGTGGATATGGACTTACGCCGTCCTACTTTGCATAATAAATTTGATCTGGAAAAGGAAAATGGCACCAGCGATTTCCTGATTGATCCTGAAGTTGCTGTTGATCAAGTTATTAAACCATCCGGTATTCCTAATCTGGATGTTATTACCAGTGGGTTTATTCCTCCCAATCCTTCTGAATTAATTGCTTCTCCAAGAACCGATTTTCTGTTGGAAGAACTAAAATCCCGTTATGACTTTGTTCTTGTGGATTCTCCACCTTTAATTGCGGTTACGGATGCTCTTATTTTAACCAAAAAAGTTGATATGACCTATCTTGTTGTCCGTTGTGGTTTTACTGATAAAGGCATCATCAAGCGTTTTAAAGAGTTAATTAGGAGAAAATATTGAAAGGTGAGAATAGGTATTATTGTTGAACGGCATCTATGTCGATAATACAGTAAACAGAATTATTACTATTATTACTACTACGTACTATTACTATTACGGCGAAGAAGTGCCCAAAAGCAAGAGGAATGTTAACCGCTTCCTACGCAAAAATCAAATCTATTTCTTGAGAACTATTAGTAGCTCCTAAAATAACTATCATCGGGTCGTACTACTCTGTAGTATTGACCTGTTTATTCAAATGAGCCTCCAGAGCCCCCACTGAAGATCACACAAGTAATCATACCATACAATATTCCTCTCTCTCAGTTCTTTCATCATCTTGTATATAAGGTTGCTTCCTGTTAAAAGAACAATTTAATATTCCTGCCGGTATTAAATTCCTTCAGAAATATATTCTGTTTCTGCGGACTGGGAGGGAGAAGTAGTAATGCCGCTTCAAATTGTATTCTGGCTTTGAATGAAATCTGGCAGCTAGATTATCTAGGACAAAAATGCATAAAATTGCTTCAGTTTATGAGTGACATCAATTTCTTTCTGGAAGGAGGAGCATTAAAAGACTTGAGAGAAATAATTGTAAACTTCTCTATCTTGTTGAACCGTATCCTGTTAGTTAATCCCGGTTTGGAACTTTCAGCTGAAGCTTATAAACTTGCCATCTTCTACCAGCAGGAACAACTTAAGAAATTTGATCTTCAACCTAAATGCAGCTCCTGCTTCAATCGTCTGGAAAGCGGTAGTAATATATTTATCATATTATATTACAGTTATATAATATCATTATTTGAATAAATATTCTTTTGTCCTTACGGCGGAAGCATGAATCCCTACAAGTTCTGAGAAAATAACTGCCTTTGTAATTTAGTAACTATTTTATACAATTTGCAAATTTGTTGGGCAGGAAGAACTTATGGCATCAGGTATTTAGATCGTTATAAGTTATATGCCCCATAAAAATTTTCTCCCCAGTAAATGTTATCAGGGTGCAAATGAGTCCTTACTTAAATCATTCTTTATTTCTTCCAGCTACAAGTGTTTCCGTAAGAGAAAATTCCTGTCCGCAAAAAACAAGTTGTGAAATACCGTTATTTTTTAGAGGGTAATTCAAAGGTGGTTTCAGAAAGACAATATCCGCTTCCTGTCCTATTTCCAAAGAACCGATTATCTTATCTACACCAAGAAGTTTGGCACTACCTAATGTTATATGATAAAGTGCCTTGGCAGGTAAAACAGGATAATCGCCTTGACGGTAATTCATCATCTTTGTATGATAGAGCATATTCAAAGAGGTTCCGGCACCTACATCACTACCAAGACCGTATTCAATACCTGCTTCCTCAATTTTTTGCAAAGGGAATTCTCCACTTTTCAGGAAAAAATTGGAATCCGGGCAATGCGCTATTTTACATTTATTTTCTGCCAACATTTTTATTTCTTCATCACTAAGATGAATGCAATGGGCAAAAATACTGTGTTGAGTTAGCAAACCTGCTTTTTGATAAACTTCAGTATAATTCTTAAACCCGAAGATTTCCTTCACCATTTCTATTTCTTCTTTGTTTTCAGAAAGATGGGTTTGAATCCAGGCATTATGTTCTATTGCATATTTAGCAACCTCTTTCATCAGTTCCAGTGAACAAGTTGGAGCAAAACGCGGGGTAAAGATATAATCCAGTTTGGCATTTTTCCCGTGCCATTTTTCATAGAGCAGAATACTTTCTTCCAGTGTCTTATGACTGTTTTGTTTAAGATTTTCTGGGCAGTTCATATCCATCATCGTCATTCCGATTAAAGCTCTAATTCCTGTTTCTTTTGCAATTTCAAAAGCCATATCGCAGGCAGAAAAAAAGGGTGCGGTATAAATAACGCAGGTTGTAGTGCCTGTCTTTAGCATTGCAGAAAAAAAATCTCGGCTCAGCTTTTCGGCATATTCAATATTTTTAGAGCGTTCTTCTTCTGGAAAAACATATTTATTCAGCCAGGGTAGTAAAGCTGGCTCGTAAAGTCCCCGAATATAATATTGGCTTAAATGCGTGTGTAAGTCAATAAACCCGGGCAAAGCATATTCGTTAGACCTGTCTTCATCTATTCTCCCTTGAAATTCAGGTAAGGATGTAATAGCAGATATTTTACTTTCTTCAATGCTGATAACCTGTTTCGGTAAAAATTGTATCTCTTCAGGGGAAATAGGATTAACGATGTTACAAAGGATGTTTTTCATTGTTCAACTTTCCTGATCTTGATTACTTTAGCTTTGCCAATGCCAAAATGCAGTTCTGGAGCATTCTGAGAACCGGTTCCTTTAGCACTGCAAAGCTCCCGTATAAATTTTTGTTTTTTATGAAAAAGCCGTTTTACAGTTATTTCTACCCTGGTGCCAAAGGCAGGACTATTAGGAACTTTGGCAAAATTCTCTGCTTTATTTTCCAGTAAGACAATATCGTTTTTCCAATAGGGCTTAATAAAAAGACCTTTATTCTTTGTTATTGTCCCATTATGCAATATCTTAGATCCATTGCCACTGCCTACAATAAGGTCCTGTAAACCATCTCTATCTAAATCTGCACAGGCATTTCCCCAACCGTTATAAACCCTGGCTCCAGCAAGCCAGGTTACATCTTCAAAAGTGCCATCACCTTTATTATGATAGAGATAGCTCCGTTCATTCTCATAAACGGAGGTGATAAACAAATCAAGATAGCCATCATTATCAGCATCAAAGAAAAGAGGATCGCTATGCAATTCGTCGTATTTTATTCCTGCCTGCTCAGTTACATCGGTAAATTGCCAATAGTAAATAGTGTCTTTTTCCACAATCCTATAAGTTAAGCCATCATTCCTAAGGAGCATACTGATATCGGAAATATCTATATAACGGGGATGAGCAAGGTTAGCAACAAACAAATCCAAATCGCCATCATTATCATAATCACCCCAGTCCGCTCCAATGCTGTGACCATAATATCCATTTTTATATGTTCCTGCTATGCCGTAAAGAGCGGCTACATCAACAAAAAGAGTATCTATCTGTTGCCAGCAGAAATTACGGCTCAAACGGTAGTTGGTTACATATATTTCCTGTTTTCCATCGTTATTAAAATCAGCAGGGGCAACTCCTCTTCCGGGTAAACCGGGATTATCGGTATAAGAAGGTTTGCGAAAGCCATAAGCATCACTTTTATCCGTAAAATAGCCACCATCGTTTTTCCAGAAATAATCGGGAAAACCGCTCCGCTTCAGCCAGATTTCATAATTGGCAGAATAGAGTGAAGGGTAACCTTGTTGGTCAATATCAATCCAGGCAACAGCTTCTGTAGGATAAGTATCATCAATATCTCCGGCTCTTTCATTCACATTCACAAACCTTATATTATCCATATTTTTCAGCAACTGGTCACCTCTTCCTTCAGCAGAATGGCTATAGGAAACCAAATCTAAAAGTCCGTCTTTATTAAAATCGGCAAAAATGCCTCCGCTGCTACTCAAATTAGCCAAACCAGCGCTATCCGTTACCTCTGTAAACTTCATCTTCCCTTCATTTCTATAAAGATATTTGCCGTTGAAAAGAATATCCGTAACACCGTCTGAATTATAGTCCGCTAAAGCAACTCGGGTATAACCTTTGCCGTTAAGACCCGCATTTTCGCTTTTATCTTCAAAGCAAATTCCCTTATAGTTCATCATTTTGCGCATCCATTTTAGCGGTTCTTCTTTTATTTTAAGGTCGGTATGCAGTTTTGTTATCAGTGCCATTGCTTCTACATCATATCTATTACGGGGTGAACCTGAAATCAAACATTGGGTAAGATATTCTGCCGCTTTTGTTTATCTGTTTTCTTTCCTGTCAGTAGTAATGCTTTAGCTGTCCAAAAATGTTTTTCTGCTTGTTCGCCACGATTATTGTTACTGAATTGAACTTGAGCAAGTAATGCAAGTAATTCCTGTTGTTGTTTCAGCTTATTTTTCTCCAGCATCGGGATATCCAATTCGTCACCAAAAAGTCCGTAGGGCTCAATTATCCTATAAAACAGCAATTTTGCCTGTTGTTGTAAAACCCTTGCTTTCCAATCATCAGCACTATAAATATCATAAAGCAAGGTTTGTTCGCAATCGGACAAAGCCAATGTTAAATATTGTTCTGCCAGTTCCAGCAGGTTTTCTTCACCTTCAAAATCCTTTCTGAAAGTGGGGGAGAGCAAAAACAGAGAAGCAATATATGCGGAAACAGGGTCTAAATTAGTGTGTTGGGGTAGGGCCTTTATCAGTTCTTGCCAATTTTTACGGTTGGCAAAATGATAAAGTTTATAGTATAAAGCAATAGAACGATAGCGGGAATGGGGATATTTCGTTTCAAATTCATTCAACAGATTAAAGGCGAGAGAGTCGTTGCGTTCAATACTGATTTCATCAATCAAATCCTTTGCCATTGCTTCAATGATTGTGTTATACTTTTTGGTTGTGGCAATTTTAGCATATAGCTCTTCTTCACTGCATCTTTTTGTGTAGTAAAGCCAAACAGCACTATCCAAAGAATCGGTTATTGCTTCCGTGATAGCACTAAAATCATTATAGAAGGTTAAGGAATCAACTTCTTCCGTTTCACAGAGCATCAGCCACTGTAAAGCATCTTCCAAAGAGTTATAATTTAGCGCTAAACGCTTATGGCATTGTTTTGCCAATTCTGGTAAGTTTGCTCTATGGGAATAATTCAAAACGTTTTCAGGTCTTCTTCATCTCCCTTCATAGCTTTTGCCTGAATTATTGCGTTGTATTTATTCAGAATCTGGAATTGTTCCTTATCGCATAAAAAACCGATTTCATCATTGGTAATTGCATAACAGCTGAAGGTAAGCAGAATAAAGAAAAACAAATTTATGTATCTCACATTTGTTCCTACAATTGTTCCATTAAACTTTGGATATCTTCATAGCTAAAATTATATTCTTTATGGCAATAGAGCAAAACAGGTTTTATACCTTCCTTAAGTGATTGCAGTTCATCTTTTCCCAAAGCAATAATGCTTTACTGAATTGTTCATAGCTGCAAGTACAACGATAGGCAATTTCTTTTTCTTCGTTAATTTTTGCCACTGTAGTTCATAAAAACAAAGCGGGGAAAGAATTTCGGGAATTGATAATCCCATATCCATCAAATCGCTGAGTTAGGAGTTTGTGCTATATTTTCATAAATCACATCCGCTATTTTTTTATCTGTAAGGCAGTTGTTGAATAATAAAACCGCCTGCAGAACGCACTTTCTTCTTTATCGATTAATATTCCCAAATTTACTACTGTAGGTATCTGTTCGGATTGTTGAAAGTAGTAAGCCGGGTCTTCGGCAATTTCTCCGCTGATAGGATTCAATTGAACTAAAGTAAAGATCTAGTTCCTTTTCTATCTCTGCTGATAGTTAAAGTTCCTTTTTCCGATTGATTTGCCGACGTGAAGTTATCTTCTTTGGTTTCATAAAAAAGATGAGGATTTTTTGTATAGCCACGCAGAAAACCGTTTTGAGTGCAGATTACGATTGCACCTTGAAAATCACCAGCCTTCACAATCTATTCTCATTGTAATTTCACTTTCCTCTTCTTTCAAATCCCAGGAAAGCATTGCAGTTGCCGAAATCATTCTACCTGAAAGCAAAGTTGCAATTGGAGAAAGGTCTTGTAAATCGCATTGTTTGCACACAATTAGTACTATTAACGGCAAAAACGCGAAAATTATTATGATGAACTGTCCCCGTAAAATGTAATCGTAGTCATCAATCCATTCCTTGCTTATTGTTGTTCGGGTAGTAATGGAGTAAAATTTCGTTATATTTTGTTCCTTTTCTTGCCCTTCGTAAAGCTTCCCCACCTGACACATTCCGACACCATGTCCTGCTCCTCTACCTTTAATTTTTATAGTTTGGTAGGGTATAATTATTACTGTCTCCTTCGCTATCCGGTAAGGACCCTTCAATATAAAGAAGGAAGAAAGCAGGTTTCCAAAAACAGCGGATTTGATATTCGCTATTTAAGAAAATTGTATCATTGCCAATCAGTTTTATTTTAGTAATCCGTCCTGAATAACCACGCTGAATGATTTCAATCCTGTTTATGGAGAAGTTAAACCTGCATTTGTTGCTAATTGATTATGAAATTGATTTATTCCAGAAAGTGCGCGTTCCCAGGAACTCATTTCTCCTTCTGCCAAATATTTATCAATCCACTCGCGAGCATCTTTTTTCTTTGCTTAAATTATAGGAATTAACTTTAATAATGCAGAGACACCTTTTAAATAGTTAATTGGTTTACCGTTCCGGATAATATCGGCCATTCTGTTTTTCCTCCACAGCAACTATGATAGGTTGTACCAGCAGATTTCCGTTGAAAAACAAGACCTCCGAGAACATTCATAAATTGCTTGCAGGATTTGTTCATTCAATAAATATTTTCCTCTATACACTTGGCAGTGAGTAGAATTGCACAAATCGTAACCATCAGCTTTATGTTTGTTGTTAAGAGCAGATTTAGAGCACGAGTTCTGGCAGCAACTATTTGTGCTTTAAGGGCTTCCGCGGGAGCATTATCACCAATTTCATTTTGAACCACTCGGCAAGATAATTCTCCAAAGGTAGAAATTGATTTAGGACAATCTTTTTTCACTGTTTTCAGGATAAAATCTCCGCTATAAACATAACTATCACTGTTGGCTTCAAGTTCTGCCTCAGAATGTATTTTCAGAGGTGTTTCCATATGCTTGCTCCTGCTTCCCGTAACATCTTGAATCTGAACAGTGGAATTAAGCACTTGGACTTCCTTTGATTTTTATCAATGGGAATGCCTTGTTTTAAGGCATATTGTTTTGCCTCTTCTTCGGCTAGTAAAACTTTCCGGTAGAAAGTGTTGCAGTTCTTTTTTAATCTTCAAGCGAGAGTTTTCCCAGGCAAAAAAATCCCGCACCACAGCGTTCTCATCTTCTTTTGCCTTATAAACAACCTCTGTAAAGTCCAAAATAGCATAATGAACAAGAGTTTCTGGATTCATAATGTTAATTGTAATGGAGGACTCAAATTTGCGGGATATCAGTCCATCCTTTTCCGCAACAGTTATATTGGTATTTTTCCCTTTGGGGGTAATAGTTAGCTGAGGAGAAGCAGTTAAATTGATTTCCAGGTAGAGTTCACCTTTTATAAATTGCGCTCCGGCAAGCAATTTAAGACAAAATAGCAGCAAAATTATCAGGTAGTTACGCTTCATTTCTCTTTATGCTATCAAAAAGAGGTTGTTATTCCTGTGGAAGCAAGAATCCAGATAAAATTGAGTAAAATAAACACATTTTCAAGATGAATAGGATATAAATTATTGCACAACTGCACCAGGAATTCCTTCTCCGTCAGGAATTAAAAGCAGTAATTTTCCTTTGGAATTGGCAGCCAGAATCATTCCCTGCGAAGTTATTCCTCTAATTTTTCGCGGTTCAAGATTTACCAGCATTAAAACGGTTTTGCCAATTAAATTATTTGGTTCGTAATCAACTGCAATTCCGGCAATTAATTCGCGTTGTTCAATGCCGATATCTACCTTTAATTTTAACAGTTTATCCGTTTGAGGAACTCTTTCTGCGGTTAATACTTTGGCTAAGCGCAAATCCAATTTGGCAAAGTCATCATAACTGATTAACTCTTTCAGCGGAGCTAGTTCCGGAGTGTTAAAATCCGATTGGTCACCTTCATTTAGTATTGCTTGTGAATGCAGTTTGGCAATCTGTGCCTCAATTTCTTTATCCTCTATTTTCCGGAAAAGCGGTTTGATTTCGTTTAAAACGATATCTCCCAATAAATTATATGCTTCGCTGAACTTGAAATTATCATCCAAATTCATCATCTGCCTTAAATACCGCATAGACCTTGGTATAATTGGACTAAAGGCAACGGATATTTTTGCCAGTAAATTAGCGCAAACATAAAGTGTTTCGTTAGTTGTATCTCTATTTTCTTTCAACTGTGCCCAGGGCTTGTTTTCGTCAAAATATCGGTTTCCCAAGCGAGCTATATCCATTATCAGACGGGTATTTTTCTTCACTTGATAGTCCAGATAATTTTCCTCAATTTCTTTTAAGAGCTTATCTGCTTCAGCTATTGCCTTATTAGCCGTTTCACTTAAAGCGCAGGCAGTTATTTTACCCTCAAAATTCTTGTTGGCAAAGGCAAAAACCCGGTTGGCAAGATTGCCCAAAGTATTATTCAGCTCTATATTTATCTTATTTTGAAAATCCTTAAAACTGAAATCGGAATCTTGTCTTTCGGGAGCGTTAACTGCCAAATAATAACGCAAATATTCACTGTCAAAATCCTGAATGAATTCGTCTACCCAAATTGCCCAATTCTTACTGGTAGATATTTTTTTCCCTTCCAGATTCATAAATTCATTGGCAGGAATATCATAAGGCAGGCAATAGGTAGTATCCTGTCCCATCAGCATTGAGGGCCATATAAGCGAATGAAAGATAATATTATCTTTTCCGATAAAATGAATTAAACGGGTTTCAGGATTTAACCAATATTCCTTCCATTTTTCCGGTTGACCTATTTTTTCTGCCCATTCCACAGTAGATGAAATATATCCTATGGGAGCGTCAAACCAAACATAAAGAACTTTGCCTTTTGCTTCGGGAAGAGGAACAGGAATTCCCCAGGATAAATCCCTGGTAACAGAACGTTCAACTAAACCCTGGTCCAGCAAACCCAGAATAAAATTCAGCACATTTTCTTTCCAATAGTCCTTTGTGGCAAGCCAGCGTTTAAGTTCTTCGCGAAATCCTTCCAGTAGCAAAAACCAGTGTTTGGTCTCTTTAATTACGGGAGTTGAACCGCATATTTTACATTTCGGTTCAATCAAGGTTGTAGTTTCGTAAATTTGACCGCATTTGTCACACTGATCACCTCTTGCATCTTCAAAACCGCAAAGGGGACAAATTCCTTCCACATATCTATCGGGAAGATAGCGTTTATCTTTTTCGCAGTAAAACTGGAGCGTGTTTTTGGGTTTGATATAACCCTTATTGTATAATTGCAGAAAGAAGTCAGCAGCAAGTTTATAATGAGGGGGACGGGAAGTTCCGCTGAAATTATCAAATTCAATACCAATACCCTCAAATGCTTTTTTAATACTATTATGATAATAGTTTACTACTTCCTGAGGTGTAATTCCTTCTTTATCAGCCGTTATGGATATTGGAGTGCCATGTTCATCCGTTCCACAAATGTAAATAACATCTTCACCCTTCAAACGCAAATAGCGAACAAAAATATCTGCTGGTAAATAAGCCCCGGCTAAATGTCCGATATGCAATTTTCCATTAGCGTAAGGAAGAGCGCTGGTAACTAAGTATTTCATACCTGTTCCTCAATATAAATTTTATGCAGGGTTTTTACCGCTGCGGCACAATTTTGGTCTGGCAGTAAAAGTTCTATGCTTTGTTCGTTATTAAAGCTCCGCAGGATGTTAAAATTTTGGCAGTTTTCCATTACAGTTGCCAAAAAAGCAGGGTCGTGACCTAAGCCCAATCCGATAAGATTTACAAAGGCAAAATCGCCTTTTTTGCTGATTGGCTTTATATCTCTTTCCTGCAGAAAATAGTCCACTTCCGTTTCATATTTGCTTTCTACAAAAAGTTCCAGAAGACCTTCATTGACAAAGCTTTTATAAATTTCATAATACCAGTCGCTAAGAGTTTTTAGCACTTTGTCATTAAGCGGGAAAGTATATCTCAGTAATGTATTTTTATGAGCAATAGCAGTTACCTTGCGTTCTTCCATATTATTTTCCTCATTGTTTTCTGTCTTTTTATTGGTTATCAGCGAACCGGGAGCAAAAGTGAAAGATGATTTTACTTCTACTTCCACACCGTATTTAAGAGCGTATTCCGCAGCTCGGGGATGCAAGACCTTAGAGCCATTGTAACAAAGAGTTAACATCAGCTCCGGGCTGATTTGTCTTAATAATTTCGGCTTTTCCACAAGCTTGGGATCAGCAGTAAAAACTCCGTCCACATCTGTATAAATTTCGCATTTATTTGCCTTTAAATAACAAGCTAAAGCAACTGCAGAAGTATCAGAACCGCCACGTCCTAAAGTAGTTATTTCTTTACTGGTGCTAACACCTTGAAAACCAGCTACAATAACTACTTTTCCCTTTTCCAGTTCTTCCTGTATACGAAAGGCATTCACTTTCAAAATCCGGGCATTACCATGCTTTTCATCGGTTATTATTCCGCTTTGAGAACCAGTAAATGAAATAGAGGGAATTCCTTCTTCCATTAGGGCTAACGACAATAAACTCATACTGATCCGTTCACCAGCAGTCAATAACATATCCAATTCCCGACGCGAAGGATGCTTGGAAATCCCGTAAGCTA
The DNA here is from genome assembly GCA_040770845.1 of Cloacimonas sp. (SeqCode). Classification (GTDB taxonomy): domain Bacteria; phylum Cloacimonadota; class Cloacimonadia; order Cloacimonadales; family Cloacimonadaceae; genus Cloacimonas. The sequence goes on along the minus strand of JAXGIH010000025.1, from coordinate 9,606 downwards.
AAGAAAATAGTTCATCCGTTGTTTTAGCCATCGCCGAAACAACTAAAACAAGACCTTCTCCTTTGTGGTATTCACTGGTTAATCTATGAGCTATGTTACGGATTAAATCAATGTTACCAACTGAAGTTCCACCGAATTTTTTCACTATTATTGCCATATCTTTCTTTATTTCAAGATTTGTAGTTGCTGTCAAGGAAAAAAATCTCGCTTTCTTAATAGCATTTCTTTAGCATTACGGACTCATTGCTAATGCCATTAGTAATGGGTAAGCAATGAGTAAGCAATGCTATTAAGGAAGAAAATGGAATTATATTTATTTAGTAGGAGTTAGGAGAATTCCTGCTTTCTGTTTTAACTCACAATTTTTTATTTGGGAAACTAACTATAGCGCGATTGGAAGTAAAAAAACAAGAGGAGTGTTTATAATTGGGAAAGCAGGTGAAAATTGTAAGTCAAAACTTTCTCGCAGGTGAAAATTGTGAGTCAAAACCTTCTAAATCATAAATTTTCCAAGTTTTCTCTGGTTTCCCTATTAAATTCACTCTTCATTTCAAGAGGAGCATTTTTTTTATGCAGGAATATTTTTTACTTTCCAGCCGGTAGAAATACATTCCGGAAGCCACATTGCGGTTGTTATTATCTTTTCCGTTCCAGACAATTTGATGCATTCCCGAAGGTAAAACTTCATCTATCAGCTTTTTCACCAGTTGTCCTTTAATGTTATATACATAAAGTTTAGCGGGAGCCGTTTCCTGCAAAGTAAATCTGATAGTTGTTTCCGGATTGAAAGGATTAGGATAATTATTTAACAATTGAGTTATAAGAGCAGGATTCACATTATCTTCAATATCTGTAAGATAATTGTAGTGCAAAATCTCTGAAGGCATACTGCTACCCTCCGAATAAACGCAAACCACATAAAAATAATAATCCGTGCCTAATTCTCTTAATGTTTCCGTATAAACAGGTATAGAGGTAATTCCTGCCAATGCAAAAGCTCCGGCATTAATTCTACGATAAATTTCATAGTGTATTAAAGGAAATTCCGGTTCAGAAGGGGGATTCCAGTTAAGAGTTAAAACGCTATCGGCTAACATATAACTAATTCCCGAAACGGGAGTAAAATAACCCAGATAAAAGTCCTGCTGAACTAAAGGGTTAGCCAGAGAAATTGTGATCACAGCAGAAGTAGAATTTTTATAGCCATCTGCAGAAGCCCAAATTGAATGCGAGCCAATAGGGAGATAAATTGCGTAGTTTCCTTCATTATCAGGATGACTAATCCAGGAAGCAGAATTTTGCACATTAACTATGCTGAAATCAATAGCAGAATTACTGCTGGTTACCGTTCCGAAAACCTTTCCCGCAAATTCAACAAAACCTGTAGTGCGAACATCATCAATAAACCATCCATCTCCTGTAACACCACTATCACTGGCAAAAGTGAAACGGAATTGAACACTCTGATTGGCATAAATTGAAAGATTGAAACGGGCAAAAACCCAGCCACCACTGTTTCCACTATAACCTGGTCCGTTTAACACACTCAAATTTGTGTTTGAATAACCACCTACCGGAGTAAGCAAAGTCCAGGTTGTTCCCCCGTTTGTAGAAATTTTAACATTGCCCCCATCATAATTTGCTTCTGAATTATAATAATGCCAGAATTCCAGCATAAAATTGCTGCCGATATAAACACTCGGAGTAGTAAGCTGGTAATTAGCATTATTAGGATAAGTACTATTCAATCTTGTTCCCCAGACCTTAGTTCCGGAATGAGCTCCTGCAACAGTTGATTCACCCCATTCCCAACCGTTGGATGAAGGATTGGGAACAAAATTTCCGTTATTATTTTCAAAATCGGCATTCATACCTGTAGTGCCTACACTTAAAACCAATTGCTCACTATGAACACTTGTAAAATCAGCCAAATATGTTAGATAGAAAGTAAGATTGTTCCCAACTATCACATTCGGAGAAATAGTTATATTATATATTGCTTGGCTTATTCCCCCTGCAGGTAAGGAAGAAATAATGCAGGAATTGTTATGAACAGTAACATATTCCGAAAGGCAAGTGATTGTGCTGCTAATATTATTAGCAGAAACAGGAGTGTTATTGGCAAAATTGATAATCAAATCAAGTGTTTCACCCGGATCAATAAGTCCGTTTCCATTTCCTGTAATACTATCGTTCATATACATTCCACTATATTGTATATCAGGTTTATGAACAGTAATATAAACAGTAAAATCCCAGCTGTTATCTGAAATGCTGATATGCAAGTTGATTGGGATTTCAGCTGCATTGGGACAATTGGCATCAATTTGAAGAGTAATTGGGGTATTATTTATCGCTGTTGGATCTCTAAAATATTACTGTAATTGCTGATAAGCATTGATCAGAACGGCATATTCGCTCGTACAAAAAGCACTTAACTGAACTTGTGTAGCTGTGCCTAATCCTATATTCATTAGTTTAATACCCAGTTCAATTGTTTCTCCCGGTTCGGCTATCTGATTAAAGTTGGTATCATTTATAATTACTTCATTCAATACCAGAAAAGGTGATTCGTATAGAACTGGAGCTGTAGTAATCAACAGAGCTGAAAAATTTTGTTATGGGAGCTGCTGCACTGGGATATTGATTGTTAAAAGTATATTCCAGCCCTATAGTATTCGTATGATCTTTAATTCCGATAGTGCAGAAATTGCCATGCGAAGGACTGTATCCTCCTGCCCGATATCCACATTATTGAAATCCTGATATTGAAATTTAACCATTCCCTGTCCCATTGAGGTAGGATAGAAAACGGGATCATAAAAAATAACTTCAAAGGTCTCCAGAGAAGAACGATTGTATCCATTACGCATTTTGAAATATTCTATAATAAACCTGTGATTTTGGCTATCGTAATATTTATATATCCCTGCATCATTAATTAAACATAAATCATCCCAGAAAGGAGCAAACATGGGAGAAGGCCCGTAACCACCTGGAAGATGATAGTTCCGAAATTCGCCATTTTCCGTAAACCCCATTACTATAAAACCATTTACGCAAACGGTAATTTGATTGTAGTCAATGCCATAAAAGGAAAAGTGAAAGGCAAATCTATTTGCTGTAAAGTGACCGCTCCGGTTTGATCTCCTTCGTTCAGTTGAAGAACCGGGATCGGAAAAAGCGGTTATTTTTGTTCCCGCTCCTCCCAAGGAAGGATTGATTTCTATCCATTCATACACAGGACAATCAGGATAAGCGGTATCGGTTATATCATAAATAAAATAGCCGAAAGCATCGGGACTAAAGGTGTGTGAGAATTAACACTACCTATTTGAATGTTAAACTCGGTATATTGATCAAAGCCCCACATTCGTTATATAGGTGTAAACGCAACGGCATTTTGCATTCCAGGAATCAATAAAGGGGGCAGACCTCAAAACCTTCTACAGTAGTCCCCCAAACTGTTTCCTAAAATGGAACCCACATAAGAAGTAGAATCCGTAACGGTTATCAGATCGTTCAAAGAAGATAATTCGGCATAAACATCAAAGACAGGAGCAATGGAATTATTTTTAATGGTTAAGGAAAGAAAACCATTTTCACCTGGATCAAGAATATTATTTCCTCCTGCGGATATTGAAGAGTTGTGAACAAGCAACAAAGCATTATAGATAACAGTATGAAATACAAAGGAATAAACATTTTGATCAGTTGTTGTTAATTGCAATGTAAAACGCACATTATGCTGGAGCAGGTAAATTGTTTACTATGCTGAAAGTAAATACAGAATTAGACCAAAGCGTGGCATTACTGTCAATAGCGTCAAAAACTGCTTTCAGAATTCAAAATAGTAATATAAGGATCATCAGCAGAAAGAATGGCTGTTGTTGCTGCAACTGTTGCTGAAGTTGTATTTTTTAATTTCCAAGAACTGAGCTATGGTTTCTCCTGCAGTGGCAAAACTATCGCCATTACCGTAACTACCATTAGTGCCGTTATCAATAACTATTTTGTTTAAATAAACAAGGGAACCAGTAGGGTCAATTGTTACAACTTTTTGGAAGGGTTTATAATTATGTTTGGAAACAGTAACCGTCAGCTCATTTAACATCCGCCTGAAATATTGATAGTTGCCTTACCTTCACTGTCGGTATAATCTCTGCCAACTATAATATTCTGGGCAGAACTATAGTGTTACACATGCATCTTTTTCCACTCCTGTTCCTGAGGAATCTGTAACCTCTATATCTAAGAGATTGCTACCCAAAGGTAAAACATCTGCACAAGCAAGATTAAAGACATCAGGAATTTGAGTAAAGACCTCTACTGTAGGGTCTCCCATTAAATTACACCAATGGGCAAAATAATTCGCCTGTTGATCAAAAGTAGAACCATAAACCTGCTTAATGTATAATTTGGCATTTAACAATGCTTCTCCCATACTGCGCATACCATAAGTAAAAATCCCGTCATAAATTCCGGCATTCAAACAATTGTTAAAAGTAGTATGAGTTCCACTAGTAGCCATTCCAATTGCTGTAATTGCTCCAGCAGGAGCTGCTGAAGTTCCTAAACGAATTAAATCCTCAGTGGTAGCATTACTATTTTCAAAATTACCGGTGCTACAGGTAAGAATTGTAGAATGAGGCAGCTTATTTCCATTGATTAAACTGGCGGATGGACTCCAACCGCTCATTCCTAACCAACCGCGATAATTGAAAAAGGCAACTCCCTGATTAAAACCATTGTTAATATAGGTAGGGAATCCGCTGGAATAATTCTCCAGAAAAGTATAATCGGGATTAGTTCTTTTTGCCAATTCCTTGATGAATTTATTTACATAAATGGTAGAAATTCCACTGTTACCAGGGTCTCCAATCAGCAACATTTTATTTACCCAGGCACCTGCGTTTCCGGATACATTGATATTCTTTTCCACAGCATAAATTTTAGTAAAAAGCACATCCAATTGACTGATATTTTCTGCTGAAATTCTACCGATAAAAGCGTCTCCCAAATAATCGTTACCTGCTAAAAAAGTATAAGGATAATCCCCTTTACCTCCATAAGTGGACATTTGTTCAGTATATGTAGGAATGGCATAACTTCCGTTAGTATCACCTAAAAGGATAATAAAATCGGGACGCGTAGAAACATTATCATATTGGGATTGAATGTAATTATGTATCGCTTGTGTAGAACTTCCACCGGTTTCAAGAGTGCTTACTATATTTACTTCATAGCCCTTCTGCCTTTTCCAGGCAACAAATTCATTCAGTTTGGCAATAAAGACAGCATCCGTATTATTGCCGTAAATAAGCAATACTCTTGCAGTTTGAGGAGCCAATACAGCATCGCGGTAATATGCAAAATTGGTAATCATTGATTCATAGAGATTGGTGAACACATAAGAATAGCCATTGTAATCAGCCATTTCATTTATTCCCGGTCTATCTTTAATTTCTATTTCAACTTCCATCTGTTTTTGAATTTTCAGTTCCTGTGTCTCTGCTATATATTGAACCGGATTAAGATTAATCTGCACTACCCTGAAATCACGCGATAATTTGGGGTTGACTATAGCTGTAACTATTTGCAGGATATAAGGAAGCACTATGATAAGCTGTTTTGTTATATTCGCTTGCAATTTCCTGTTCTTTTGTGGCAAAAACCGGTTTAGAATAAACCCCTTTTTGGGTAATAATCTCTCCTCCGGTCACTTTTATTTCTATATCTCCTTTTGGAGGAATAGCAATCAAGCAGAAAAAACGGGCAATTCAGGAAACCCTGTTTCCGCTGTTGTTTCTGCACCTTGCATATCCAGGATTTTAAAGTTGCTGTTATCAATATCTTCAATTTGCAGTTCGGGGAACCTGTAATTGCAGTTTTTATCTTTCACTGCATGATAGAAACCACGGAAAGGGTTTTTCTATCGGAATAATTGTTCCTGCAACTAATGCAATGAATGAACACATCAGGATTAGAATGGCGATTTTAGTTGTTTTCATCTTCCGTAAACCTTTATTTGGTATAAATTAAAAAAGAGAACCTGAAGTTAAATTTACTCTAACTTCAGGTTCTTTCCCCATTGTAAAATTGTCTCATAAAAATTACTTTATCTCGTAGATAAGAATGCCCTGATCGCGAGCTCCTACTACTAATTTATTATCCATAAATTTCACAGTATTGGTGTAACCGCAGGAAGTTAAATGCTGTAACAATTGCGGTTTTGAAGGAATACTAACATCAAAAAGATAAATACCTCCTCCTCCGGAAGAAAGAGCAAGTTTATTTCCTGAAACAGCTAAGGAAGTAGCATAACCACTTGTATCAAATGTTGACAGCAACACTGGTGAAGCAGGATTGCTTACATCAACAATATGTAAACCGCTTTGGCGTCCTGCTACATAAGCAATATTGTTATTAACTTCCACTTTTTGAGCTTCTCCGCTTAAATGAATATAGCCAACGGGATGATGGTCATTACGATCATAAATATATAAGCCAAGCTGTTCTGCGGCAATATAAATATAATTTGCGCTTAACTTAAAGCCGGCTGCCGCTCCCGGAGAAATTGTAAATACATTGCTGTTAAAGATAGTTCCGTCATAGTAATCATATTTGAAACTTCCCGCAGCACAATAGGCACAAACCATTTTATAAGTTCCCTGAGAAAAAGGAACAGGAGTTATAGCAAAGCCATCCAGGTCTTTTATATTACTTGTTCCACCTATAAAATCAAGAATGTAAATTAGGGAATCGATCGGTAGTATCAATTACTCTAATAGCATCAGTTGCCTCGGTATCCACTAAAAACATAAAATTATGTTCCGGTACTACCGCTACCTTTTTAATTCTGCCTAAAACTTTCTGGCTACCATCTTCTGCCCAAAATTCAGTAATCCACTGTATATGATAATCCGTTCTACTGATTCGGGACATTCCACCCTGGTCATGTGCTACATATATATAATTATCATCAATCTTAATATCCAAAGGATTGCCTACAATCGGTAAAACATTTCTCAAAGTAAGCCAATCTCCTTCCTGATATTCAGTATTGCGTTTTGCGCATGAACTTAGCAATATCAGCACGATGATTGCTAATGTTATTATATAACTTTTAGGCATTGAGTTCCTCCACTGCCTTTTTTCATCTTTCCTATAGAATAATGCAAAAAACATTCCGAAATAAAATATGCTTTACATTATGATAGGACATATAAAGAGAAATGTCAGGTTTGTAACTTTTTTATAGATTGCCAATGAATAAAAGTCCATCGCTATCATTGTATCGTTCTTCGGATTTTTGTGGTTGAATGTTTCATAGTGTTGTTCAGATTAAAAAGGTATTGTTAGGTATTTGGCATATATTATATCATTTTGAATGTTAAGCCATTTTTCATTCCTGCGCAAGCAGAAATCATTAAAAACAGAAAGAGCTCTCTGCTTCTTTTCAAGAGAGCTCTTTTTTAGGATTAGGGTTGGAGATTTCTATGCCAACATTTTTGCTATATCGCTGTCCGCATCGGTAATTTGTTGCAAACCAAAGGTATCAGAAATAACTTTTGCCACATTGGGAGAAAGAAATCCGGGCAAAGTTGGACCTAAAATAATATTCTTAAATCCCAAAGAAAGTAAAGCCAGAAGAACAGCTACGGCTTTTTGTTCATACCAGGCAAGATCAAAAGAAAGAGGAAGTTTATTTACATCATCCAAACCAAATGCCTCTTTCAGTTTCAAAGCAATAACTGCCAGCGAATAGGAATCATTGCATTGTCCGGCATCCAAAACCCTTGGAATTCCATTAATATCACCTAAAGGAAGTTTTATATAACGATATTTGGCACATCCGGCAGTAAGAATAACCGTATCTTTAGGCAATTTTTCTGCTACTTCAGTAAAATATTTCCTGCTTGGCATTCTTCCATCACAACCAGCCATCACAACAAAGCGTTTTATAGCTCCACTTTTAACTGCTTCAATGATTTTATCCGCCAAGCTTAAAACAGTGGAATGAGCAAAACCGCCGGTAATTTCACCAGTTTCAAGTTCTTTTGGAGGTTGGCATTTTAGAGCTCTTGCAATTACAGGGCTAAAATCCTTTTCTCTGCCTTTTTCCCTGTCCGGAATATGCACTGCTCCAGGATAATTTACTGTTCCTGTAGTAAATAAACGCTCCAGATAGGTATTTTCCTTGCGCAAGGGAACAAGGCAATTCGTAGTCATTAAAATAGCTCCGTTAAAGTTTTCAAAGTCCTCCAGTTGATGCCACCAGGAATCACCATAATTACCGATAAAGTGTTTGTATTTCTTAAAAGCGGGATAATAATGAGCAGGCAGCATTTCTCCGTGAGTGTATATATCAACACCCTTGCCTTCGGTTTGTTTCAGAAGTTCTTCCAAATCCTTCAAATCGTGACCGCTAATTAAAATTCCGGGGTTCTTACCTACTCCCAGTTTTACTTTTGTGGGTTCCGGATTGCCGTAGGTTTTGGTATTTGCCTCATCCAGTTTTGCCATAACTTTAACGGCATTTTCTCCTGTCCGCAAAACCAAATTTACCAGCTGATCAACAGTTAAATTATCATCTAAAGTAGCGGACAGACCTTCCATAATGAACTTGTTTACAGTGTCATCCTGAAAACCTAAAATGGCAGCGTGTTCACCGTAAGCACAAATACCTTTTATGCCGTAAATAATGGTTTCCCGTAAAGAACGGATGTCCTCATTTTCTGTTCTCAGCACACCAACTTTTTTGGCAAATTCATCATATTCATCTCTTTTCAGCTGAAAAGTAACTGCTTCGGGACAGGTATCACATTTACCTTCCATCAATTTACAGAGCTCATCTTTCCGCTTATCCCTCAGAGCCAAAGTTGTTTCAATTGTGTCTTTGATGTTTTCTTCGTCCCAATTGACATTAGTAATGGTTTTAAATAAAGCGCTCATCACAAAAACGGAATCTTCAGGATAATATCTATCCTTTTCCTGCAGTTTCACGGATACATAAGCGAGACCCTTCAATCCGTAAATCAACAGATCAAACAAATTGGCAAGTGTTTCACTTTTTCCGCAAACACCACGCATTGTGCATCCCAGGTTACGAGATGTTTCCTGACATTGATAACAGAACATACTCATTTTTTTCTCCTTTTTATGGTTTTGGCATTTTTATTACTAATAATCGCAAGTTCGTATCCCCTTCGTTAAGAACACCATGGGGAATGTTTTTTGGACTTTCAATCAGGGTATCCACAGGAAAGCTTTGTTTCTCTTCTCCAATTTCCAATGTAGCTGTTCCTTCCAATACATAGAAAGCTACATTCACAGGAGTGATATGTTTCTTTAAATGAGCTCCTGGTGCTAAATTAAGATGAACTATCTCTCCTTCGTGTGCTTCGTAAATTTTGGAACCCAAAATACCATTGGCATTTACTTTGGGTTCCACATCCTGCCAGGTTCTGCTTTTCATTTTTCCTCCTTATTGTTTTGTTTCTATTAGTTTTATTATTGTTTCTATCAGTTCCGAACCTTCTTTCTTCAGATCAAAAGCGCCATCACTTAAATTCCACTGAGTAACTGTAAATCTCATTGAACCCA
>JAXGIH010000024.1:0-21418 GCA_040770845.1 Cloacimonas sp. (SeqCode) | reverse complement strand
ATAATCAACAGGAAGGTTATGCCCGTTATTACTATTAAAGCAAAAAAATTAGTAAAAAAGTGAAGTGGATTGGAAGCAACAAGTTCATCATACTTTTTATCCAATATGTGAGCAAAATAAAAGACCAATGCTAACCGAGCCAATACACTGGGCTGAAAATTAATAAAGCCCAAACTTAGTTGACGCGTAGCACCTTTAACTGTGCTTCCTTTTAGCAGAACAATAATTAACAGGATAATAGTGAGATAAACAAAATAAGGAGAAAGAACTCTTAATTTTTCCAGATTAAAAGTATAAAGAATTACAATCACTGTGATCATTGATATAATCAAAAATACGAGTTGCCTGTAAAAATACTTCATAGAACTCTGGACAGAAGAAATATCCAGCAAGGTTATTAAACCTACCAGACAGAGCAGACAATAGGTGATTAAAATTACCTTATCAAAACTGACGATATAACTTGGTGTCTTATTTCTTCTCATTTTCTTTGCCTATTCGGGCTACAATTTCCTTGAAGAAATTTCCCCGCTCCTCATAATTATTAAAGCGATCAAAACTGGCACAAGCAGGTGAAAGAACAATTATATCTCCTTCACCAGAATCAGAAAATGCCTTGCGCACAGTCAACTCAAAATCGGCAATGCATTCCAAAGGGATTTTACCGGAGAAGGTTTTACGCATTTTTTCCAGGGTATCACCTGTCAGATATGCTTTTTTCACTTTTTTTTGCAAATCAGCAGCAAGCACACTATAATCCTCTCCTTTATCAGAACCACCCATAATAATACGAATCGGTTGCTCAAAACTGTTTAATGCACTGCGCACAGAATCAGTATTGGTAGCTTTGGAATCGTTATAAAAAGAAACACCTTTTATGGTATCTACATATTCCAGACGGTGCGGAAGCGATTTAAAACCCTTTACCGCTTCGGCAATTTTTGTCGGTTCAGGAATTAAAGCATAAACTGCCAGCATTGCAGACATCGCATTGGCATAATTATGCGGTCCCTTAATGGCAAAATAAGAAAGCGGAACTTTGGTTTCGCTGCCAAACTGAATATAGTTATTTGCCAGATAAGCAAATGCGTTATCGTTTGGGGACAAAGAGAAATATAGTTTCCTGGATTTTATATCCTTAGTGAAATGTTTAACTTCAGGGGAATCCCAAAACAGGACTGCAGTATCTGTCATTTCTTGATTTTTGAAAATGTTTACCTTACTTAAAGCATAGTCCTCAAAGGAATTATAGCGGTCTATATGATCCGGTGTAATATTCAAAAGCACGGCTACATCGGGTTGGAAACTATTAATCAGGTCTAACTGGAAGCTGCTGATTTCCAAAACGATATAGTTCCACCCGGGTTTTTCTATATCATAACTGCAAAAGGCGTCGCCGATATTTCCTGCTAAAAGGGATTTTTTGCCTAATCCTGTAAGAATATGATGAATTAAGCTAACGGTTGTGCTTTTTCCGTTAGAACCAGTAACAGCAATAATTTTAGAGTCCTTTGCCTTTATTCTGTAACCGAGCTCAATTTCACTAATGAGTTCTATATTTTTTTCTTTTGCCTTTTGCAGAATAGGTGTATTTAAAGGAATACCGGGGCTAACTATCAGACAATCACATTCCAGCAGTTTATTGGTATGACCCCCAAATTCACAGGGAAAATCCTTTTCCAGTTTTTCTGCTGTAGGAATTTCTTTTGCCGGGCGCAATTCACTTAAGAAGGGAGTAACGCCAAGTTCTTTCAGCTTATAGGCAGAAGCGATTCCGCTGCGAGCCAAACCTATAATTCCGTATTTTTTATCTTTATCTATCATTCTATAGCATCCTTTAGCGTAGCTTGATAGTTGATAAGGCAACTGCAGTAAGCAAGGCAGCCACAATATAAAAACGCATCACTATTTTGGATTCGTGAATACCTTTCAGCTCGTAATGATGATGAACCGGAGCACAAAGAAAAACTCTGTGCCCCTCACCGTATTTGCGCTTTGTATATTTAAACCAGGAACGCTGAATAATAACACTAAGTGCCTCATATACAAAGATAAATCCAAGAATAAAAAAGAAAATTTCTTCTTTCAGCAAAATAGAAATTACAGCGGCAATACCTCCTAAGGTTAAAGAACCGGTATCTCCCATAAAAACTTCTGCCGGATAGCTATTAAACCAAAGAAAACCCATTAAAGTTCCCATTATAGCACTGATGAAAACAGTCAGTTCTCCCGCACTGGAAATAAATTCCAGATTCAAATAATTCGCTGCTATGTAGTTTCCTTTCAAATAACTCATCACTCCCAAGCCCAAAAAAGAAAAGATTAAAGTTCCGGCTGCCAATCCATCCAAGCCATCCGTCAAATTTACGGCATTGGAAGTTCCGGTTATAAAAAGAACCGCAAAAGGAATGAAAACCCAGCCCAAGGGAACTATCAGGTTTTTGAAAAAAGGAATTTGCATAGCAGTAATATTTTCCGAAACGGAGCTGCTGTAGTAGATTGCCAAGGTAAGAATTAAACCAACGGAAATCTGACCTAAAAGTTTATAACGGGGAATTAGTCCTTTTTTAGCTTTCACATAATTTTTCAAATAATCATCTAAAAAACCCAAGATACCTAACCAAACGGTAGTTAGAATGATCATTAAAATTGCTGGGTTGGTTAATACATTCCATAAAAGAGAAGAAATCAGCAATGAAACCAGGATAATTATACCTCCCATTGTCGGAGTTCCCTGTTTCAAACGATGCCTTTCCGGAAGGTCTTCATCTATTGTCTCTACAGCAGATTTTTTTTTCTAATAAAGGCAGGGCCCTTTATTAGAGATATTATTAATCATGCAAGCTCTATGGAACGGAAAGTTACATAACGGAAAACGGTAAAAACAATGCTATCGCGCAGAGGGTATAGATGATAAAACATTAGTCCTCTCCTTTCAGATAAGGTTACGCTCCAGCTGAATTGCATCATGAGCCCTTTAAGATAATAGCATTTTCGGGAAATTCAATTTTCGGTCAACGTCAGTTCTTCCACTGTGATGTAATGAAAATAAGGACTTTCTTTCCGGATGATCAAGATACTACAGGGAATAGTTTCCAACAGTAAATAATTTTTCGCTGCTTGCTGTTTCTGCTAACATTGCGGAAATCATTTGGTGATAAAAATGAAGCTTTCTCCCAGTTCATAGCATATCACCGAAATAGCATAATAAGGTTGTTCAGGTTGGATTATAACAATGTTAGACGCTTTTGGGCACTGAATGCGGGATTAGCATTGTAGCAATCCAGATAAATCATGTTCCTCTTTTTCCTGACTTCTCAATTCAGCTGAATGGTTGCTTCATGCCGTTTTACATATCTTTTCTTTGTCTATTCCCAGTTTTAATCCCAAAACAATGGCAAAAGCAGAATTTATTGCATAGTGTGGCGCTCCATAAGGTAAAAACCACAAGTCCTCATTCAAGTAAAACGATTGATTATCTTTATTACATTTATGCCGAGTTATTCTATAATCGCAATTCTCATTGTAGCCGATACTTATTCCTTCATTGGCAAGATAATCAAAGCGAAAATCATCGCCAGGATATAAACGCAAAGCAAGCGGTCTCTTAAAAAGAGTGATTTTTTCTCTAAAAACGCCTTCTTCATCCCCGAAATATTCAAGATGAGAAGGTCCGATATTCAAAATAATACCAATATCAGGATTAGCAACATCAGCCAGAGCAGCAATTTCTCCAAAGTGATTGGTTCCCAGTTCAAAGATTGCATACTGCTGTTCCGGCTTGATTCTGATAATAGTTTTACATAAGCCGATTATATTATTTTCATTTGCCAGTGTCTTTAAAACGGGAGCTGAGCTTTGCAGAACTTGAGCCATTAATTCTTTACAGGTAGTTTTACCTGTGCTTCCTGTGAGGGCAATTTTCTTAGCCGGAAACAGCTGTAAATATTTTCTGCTGATAAGTCCCATTTCCTTCAGGCAATTATCCACTTGATAATATCTATTTTTCTCTGAGGATTGATTAAGCGGATAAGGTATTTCCCCGATTGCACAGTTCTCTTTAATTTTCAGGATATCTTCCAGATAGCTGTGTCCATCATATCTTTCTCCTTTAATGGCTATAAACACACTTCCCGGCTTTATAGAACGGGAATCATGAGAAAGGATCATTAATTAAGAATATGTTTCTTGCGCTCCGCTAGGTTCCGGGTTCCCATTTGGCGAAGTAATAATTTCAGGGTTTGATCATCGGCAAAATCAATAATGGCGTTGATAATCTCGACTTTATCTTTTATTTTCTTTTTCGGCAAGAGCTTTCAAGGTCTCTTCGCGGTCATTAAAATGATGGCGGACACCTTCAATTTCCTGATAATCTTCACTTCCTTTTCCACAGATAAGAACTATATCCTCTTCTTGGGCAAGACGGATTATGGAAGAAATTGCCTGTTGCCGATTTCTGATAATCCACCAAGGCAAAAAGATATCTGAAGAGGAAACAATATCTTTAATAATCCTTTCCGGATTTTCACTACGAGGATTATCGTCACTGATAATAACAACATCACTATGATTTAAAGCTGATTTTAGCATTAAAGGTCTTTTACCCTTATCTCTATCGCCTCCAGCGCCGATTAAACAGAGAATCCTTTTATGAGGCAAATCTTCCACTGCTTTTAACACATTATCTATTGCTTCGGGGGTATGGGCATAATCAATAAAAATCCCGATATTAAAGTTATTTTCCACTCGTTCCAATCTGCCTTGAACGGGAGGAATATCCTTCAGAGAATTGTGTATTGCCTCAGACTGACTCCTAAAGCATATAATGTTAGAGCTGTTAAACCCAGGTTTTGAATATTGAAACTGCCAATTAAACGACTGGTAATGGGAATTTCGCAATTTTCCGCAATCAGCTTAAAACTGCTGGTGTTTATATCCGTTTTTATATCCGAGTATTGAAATTCCGCATCATTGCCTCCAAGAGAATAAACTTTTGCCTGCTTTTCTTTCAGCATATCCTTTATCTGAACTCCAAAAGCATCAGCTGTATTGATAACAGATATACTGCCATCTTTTGCTCCTTGTTCAAAAAAGCTCATCTTGGCTTTGCCGTAATTTTCCAGGGTTTGATGAAAATCAAGATGGTCGCGTCCCAGATTACTGAATAGACAGTAGTCAAATTTAACTCCGTAAATCCTGTCCAGAGAAAGGGAATGAGAAGAGACCTCCATCACCACATAATCAACTTTCGCTTCTATCATTTGTACAAAAATCTCATTCAGTTCAATGATATCGGGAGTTGTTCTTTCGGAGGGAAATGCTTTACCTTCAATATAGTAACCCAAAGTTCCAATCCAGCCGCAACGGAAGCCCAGATTTCTTAATGCTTCATAGAGCAACAAGGAAGTAGTAGTTTTGCCATTCGTTCCGGTTATACCTATTAATGTATAAGGAATTTTTTCCGGCAGCATTACGGTTCTGGCAATAACAGCAGCTGCTTTACGAGTATCTTTCACTTTAATATAGGGTATATCTCTTTTATTGATTTCCCTGCAGACAATAATATCGGCACCTTTTTCCAAAGCGGAATTGATGAAGTTATGTCCATCAAAATTAGCACCTTGAATGCAGACAAATATATCTCCGGGCTTAATTTTCCGGTTATCTGTCTGCACTTTTCCTTGCCAGTTTTCCAGCTTTGCCAAATTTGCTGTTTCCACAAGGAGAGAATGCTGTTGAAGGGCATATAGGATTCTGTTTATCACAAAGATGCCTCCAGATAGCATTTACTGCCTTTAAGAATTCTACTTCCTGGAAGCACGGATTGTGAACGCACCATTCCTGAACCGCGAATATTAACTGCCAGTCCTTGAACTGATGCCTGTTTTAATGCTTCCCGTAAACTAAGTCCTACTAAATTGGGCATCGTGCCTGTTTCATAAACGGGAGCTTTTTTATCGGTATTGGGTCCTATTTTTAAGGTTATAGGATAATGGGGGTCTACAGTTACTCCGGCTTTAGGATATTGATCTATAACAATTGAAGCAGAATCAGGTCCCTCTACTTTATATTGAAATCCGTAGCGGTTAAGAGTGCTTTCTGCTTGAAAAAGATGAATCCCTATTAGATTCGGCATAGTCAGTGTTGTTTGCATCAGGCGTTCATTATAGGGTAAAATCTGACAATCGGGCATAAAGAGGATATTTTCCACAATCTTTTTAAAGGTTGGAGCGCTGCTTGTGCTGCCATAATGAAAACCAGGAGCAGGTTCATCAAAAAAGACCACAACTACCATCTGGGGTTTTTCAATAGGAAACATACCTATAAATACGGAACTGTATTTTCCCTGGCTGTAACCTTTAGTGCCGGTTATATTTTTTTGAGCGGTTCCTGTTTTACCGCCAACCTGAATATAATCCATTTTTATATGTCTGGCAGTTCCGGAATCTACAACTCCTTGCAGATAGGATTTAATTGTATCCGTAGCAGCGGTAGAAGCAACATTGCGTAAGACGGAGGGCTCAAATTGTTCAATAATTTTGCCTTCGTCATCTTTTATTGTTTCCACAATTATGGGCTTCATCAGTTTTCCACCGTTAGCTATGGCACTATAGGCAGTGGCAAGTTGTAATGCAGTAGTAGAAATTCCTTGTCCAAAAGCTATGGAATGTAAAGTATAGCCATCCCAATTTTGCAGTTTGGCAAACATTCCACTGGATTCACCTGCCAAATTCAAAGCCGTTTTTTGGCCAAAACCCAAAGCGATGAAATTTTCATAAAGCCGCGTAGGACCAATTCTTTCAGCTATTTTAGCAATACCTACATTGCTGGATTTAGTTATAATTTCCCGGGGAGTTAATTCTCCATATTGATGGGTATCGGAAATAACTCTTCGCCCTACTTGATATCTGCCACTGAAATGTTTCAGTTGGTTTAACGAGTTTGTGTTCAATTGCTGGTAGCATAGTTAAGGGCTTCATTGTAGAGCCGGGTTCAAACATAAAACTAACAGGAATATTGGATTTTACCTCACGAAATTGGGGTCTTCTGTTTTATCTTCTCCGGAAACACCTGCCATAGCTAAAATTTTACCTGTATTAAAGTCCATAACAATAGCGCCGCATTTTTGGCTCATAATGTTCCATCCCTTCGTAAAGGGCATTTTCC
This sequence comes from Cloacimonas sp. (SeqCode), assembly GCA_040770845.1. Lineage (GTDB taxonomy): Bacteria > Cloacimonadota > Cloacimonadia > Cloacimonadales > Cloacimonadaceae > Cloacimonas. The sequence goes on along the minus strand of JAXGIH010000024.1, from coordinate 14,251 downwards.
ACAATCTCCTGTATCTTGGAATCAATAGTTAAATATAAATTATATCCGTTTTCCGGCTTTTTGGAATGCAGATTAGGATAGGGAACAGGTTGATGATTAGCATCTAAAACAACTTCTTTCCAACCGTAGTTTCCAGAAAGGTATTTATCGTAAGTGGATTCAATTCCGCAGACCCCAGCAAGTTTGTAGAGGGATTTACTATTTGTAGCAGGATCATAGCCATCGGAGACCTCGCGCACAGAACCTAAAACTCTGGCAGCTAAAATGTCCTTGGAATAAATTCTTTTCATTGAGGCAAAGCTGTGAACCAAACCGGGCATATCCTTTGTCTTTAGTTCCTTGATTAATTTATCCAATTCCACTTCGCTTATTTTATTGCTTATTTGAATAGAACTGGTTTTATTTCCATAATTCAAGCGCTTTATTACATCATCTTTATTTAGAGTGGTGTGAGAGGATATAACCTCGGCATACTTTTCAAATGCTTTTTCTAAAGGTATTTTTTCTTCTTTTGCCCAAGATGCAACAGAACTGCGGTCAATATCTATCTGATAATAGATTACGGAGCTTACTAAAAGATTACCCTGGGCATCTAAAATAGAACCCCGACGCGGAATCAGGATTTCTTTTTGGGGTGTATAACGCATTCTTCTTGCGCCTGCCAGATGAAAAGGGTCTAATATCTGAATGCAGAATAAATATGCAATCCAGATCACAGCTACCAGAGCAAAAATAACAACTAAAAAGTAATAACGGGATTTCATCTTAGTCCAGCAAAATTTGCACATTCTTGGCTTCTGCTTTTTTAGACAACAGGTCTATGATGCAATAGGTTTTCTTTTCCTGTTTGGGAGAGGGCTCGTGCACATAAATAATTTTGCCTGCCTGTTGTTCAGGAATGAAATTGCTCAATTCTACTCTTACTAAAGAAGCAATATGCCTTCCACTGCGCAAGTCATCAAGTTCTACCAGTAATTCAGTATTGATATTCTTTTCCGCATAATAGGTTTTTTCCAGAGCTGATATTTGTCTGGTATAATTCACAATGCGGTTGTTGTTATAAAAATTGAGAAAAAATACAATTGCGAATAGGGACACGAGAATCAGGATTTTTCCCCTCATTTTTCCTCCTGTGTATTTTGTCGGCTTGGTTTCCGACTGTTTTTTATTTCTCTCTTTTCCCTTTGCACTTTTTCTCCCGCACGCAATTTTGCACTGCGTGAACGGGGATTAACTAAAATTTCTTCTTCCGTGGCTGTTACAGGTTTTTTGGTTAAAATAATTAACTGCTGCTGATGGTTTTTATTACTATTAGGTAAAACCGACTGCTCTTCATTTTTCTGTTCCGCTTTTTTAAATGTCTGTTTCACAATTCTATCTTCCAATGAATGATAGCTGATAACAACTATCCTGCCTTGGGGATTTAACAGATTGATGGCATCCTGCAAAGCAAGGGAAAGGGATTCCAATTCTTTATTTACATAAATTCTTAATGCTTGAAAAACTCTAACTTTGGTTTTTAATGATGCTTTTGTTCCTTTTCCTGCTATGCTTTCTACAATTTTTGCCAGTTCACTTGTGGTCTTTATCGGTTTGGGGCTTTTTTCAATGGCTTTAGCTATACGATATGCATTTTGTTCTTCTCCATAGTCCCTGAATATTCTGGTTAGTGTTTTAGCATCTAATTCGTTAACAGCATTATAGGCATTGTAATTCAGGTTTTTATCCATCCGCATATCCAAAGGAGCATCTTTTTCAAAACTAAAACCGCGTTCCGCACTTTCCAACTGATGAGAAGAAACACCCAAATCAAATAGTATGCCATCAATTCCTTTCACTTTACGATAGGCAAGTTCTGTGCGTAATTGGTGTTAAATCGCTTGTATCAGTTCTACATTATTATAGTTATGAAGCCATTTTCCCTGCTTCTTCTATTGCCTCACCTCCTGGTCGGCATAATATAGCTTAATTTCAGGTTGGGCTTTGCATATGACTAAACTATGTCCTCCACCTCCACGGTTGTGGCGCATCTACATAAATATGTCCATGCTCTCAATTGACATTCTTTAACCATCACCGGGAGTGCAGCGAAAAGTCATAATTGATAAATCATAAAGTGGTGTTTACGATGTTGATCAAGTTTACTGGCACGCACTTCATTATAAACACTTGGATTCCAAAGTGAAATATAATGACCTTCACCTTTAATAACAACATATCCGTAATATTAACCATTTAATAGCATTTTCATAGATACTTTCCTTCAGGTATTCAATTCCTGTTCATCCATCGCAAAATCAATTAATCGAATTGCCGGATTTGTAACCAATGTTCATGTCCTGTATTTTTAAGCGTTTGATGGCACAACTTTCCAGCGTCAAAGGACAATGGCAATCGTATTGTTGGTTTTCAAAATAACAACCTTTTCCGCTGCTTCGAAAATTTCGCTGCCAAGCAGCTGAATTGTCTACCCTTTACTGTTTATGCACAGCATTTTCGAAGATACCAAGAAATTCACCAGACGCCAGCTGACACATCACTTTTTTCAGGTTTCAAAAAAACCGTTCTTTGCGCTACTGTCGTGCTTTTTGTGCTCATTTCCGTGAATTTTGCTAGAGATTTTTGAGTTTTTTACGAGTTCACACGTGGTTCTTATATGACATTTCGTTTCTTGTCAGTACAAAAAATCACATTTTTCAAATTTCTAAATTACTGTTCTCACTTATTTCAGTTGAAAGACGAATGTTTTATTATTTGTTATACTTTATGATTGGTGTTATATGTAGTATTTTCTATTTTAAGGGGTAATGGATGTAACTATCTCGGAAGATAATAAATAATAAATTGAAAAAATTTTTATTTGTTTTCTGTAGATTACCCAGATGAAATACTTTCACCAGGTGAATTGGAGGATTACGGAATAAGCTCACCGTTTCACAGATTTCACAGATATTGTTCTATAAAGATAACACAGATTTTCACAGATTAGATTTTATATAAATTTAGGAATTGTATTCTTTCCTTTTGTTTCCTGTGTTTCCTACCTAATTAAGCTCTCACAGATAACACAGATTTCACAGATTAGATTTTATATTTTAAGTTAACTCACTATTTTATTTCCTGTGTTTCACCTTTTCACTTTTTCACCTTTTCACCCTTCACCTTTCCACTCTTCACTTTTCACGCTGGCACTACACTCTGCCTTGCCGCATTACCTTGATTTGCGGCATAAATTATGTATTTCACATAACTTCTTCCCCCTAATAGCATTGCTTGCATTGCTTACCCATTACCGGGATGGATTAGTAGTGGGTAGCAATGCTTCAGTAATGCAGTTTGGAATCAAACTAAAAAAGGGAAGAGTGTGCTTTTGAAAAATGGTTATATATCTTTTCTCTCTGCGTTTTGGTCACCTGCCTTTATTTTAGACGAGAGTTTCCCCCTTTGGCGTTAGCAATATTTTCCACTTTGGATTCTTTCAGCAATAGAGGTATTTTTCTCCGACCACCAAACCTTTCAATTCGCTTTCCAATGTTCTGCTGGAGCGTCTTTTGCGATGTAAGGTAGCGAAACGATATTGCTTCATCTCGGATATTGATCAATAATCGTAAAGCGGAAGATGAAACGCGGAAGCGAAATGATGGATTGTTCATTTTCGGGACAAAAACTTCCTCTGCTCTTTTGTTTAAGGCAATTACTTGCGATATCTTTATTTCGGAAGCTCGTAATATTTGTTCACTGGCTGAAAGTTGTCCTCCATCAATAACGATGAGGTCCGGTTTCATTTGGGGTTCTTTTGGTTTCCGTTAAAACGAGCCATTGTTTCCTGCATAGCGGCATAGTCATTTTGTGTTTTGTGCTGCGAATAATGAAATGGCGATAGTATTTCTTTTTGCTTTTCCCGTTTTTCAAAAGACGTGAAAGGAAAACAAGTATCACTTCCCTGGATGGTAAAAATATCGCCTGACAATTTTCTCACGTGAGCAGTTTGAGCATTTTAAAAGTATCTGCTTTCTAAGTTCTGAACAGGGAAAATCGTCCGATTAGCTTTTCTTAAATGTGCCAGTTTGCTTTCTTCCACAATGTTAAAGGCATTGGTTTTTGCCATTGCAATCAGCTTAGTTTTTTCTCCTCTTTGGGGTATCTGCAATTTATTGCCCAGCCAGGAATTCAGTTTATCCATATCTTTAGGTGCAAAAGGCAACAGAACTTCTTCCGGCATTTCTTCTCTATCAGCATAGTAAAGTTGTAAAAAGCTTGCCAGGATACTATCCGGTTCTTCATAATCCAAATTTGTAAGTGGATAATTTTCCTGATGAATAATAGCTCCGTTTTTCATTTTCAGAATAACACAGACGGCTCTTTTTTCTTCCCTATAAAAGCCGATAATATCAATGTTTCCGCCTTCCACATTGAAAACGGATTGTCTTTTTTGAATGCGTTCAATGGCAATAATGCGGTCACGGAATTTTCCTGCTTCCTCAAAACGGAGTTCTGCAGAAGCATTTTGCATTTCTGTTCTCAGTTCATCTAAAAGTTCTGTATAGCGTCCATTGAAAAACCGCAAGAGCTGATTTACGGTCTTGGCATAGTCCTTCTGACTGATGTTTCCGATGCAGGGACATTTACCCAGCTGGAAATTCATACAGGGTTGTTTATATTTTATTTTAGGAATATTTCTATTGCAACTACGTAAAGGAAAAATCCATTCCAAATCGCAAAGTATTTCTTAAATAGCGAACTTCTGTAAGGGACCAAAATATTTGGCATTATCTTTCAGCAACTCCCGTAATAAAGATTCTGGAAAGGCTCATTAACCGTTATTTTTACGAAAGGATAGCGTTTATCGTCTTTCAGCATAATATTATATTTGGGACGGTAACGCTTAACTAAAGTTGCTTCCAAAATAAAGGCATTCGCTATTGGTAATGATGTAATCCAAATCGGCAATATTCTTTATCAGATGTTCTGTTTTAAGGTCTTTACCGGTAGGATTCAAATAATTTTTAATGCGATGTTTCAGGTTTAATGCCTTGCCTATATAGATAATAGTTCCGTCCTTATCTTTCCACAGATAGACCCCAGGTTGTTCTGGAAGCAATGCAAGTTTTGTTTTTATTTCTGGAGAAAACGCTGGCATAATTTTTTGCCTGCCTGATTAAGATAATCAATTTTTATCAAGATACCGGTGAGATAAAACAGCCCAAGAGTAATTATGGAAAGTATGGCATCTCTTATTAGTAAAGAAATTCTGCCGCTTACAGGAAAAAGATTACAGCTTATATAGAGCAAAAGATATAAGACACCACAAATCAAAAGGGATTTAATAATATTTATGGCAATCCCCGAAAAAGATATTTCCGGCATCTTTTTACGGATCAGGGAAAGCAATATAAAGAAATTTACACAGGCAGTTATAGAAGTAGATAAAGCTAAACCCCGATGAGCCATAAACTGCATCAGAATAAAATTCAGGGTTATATTTAAAGCTACCATTCCCGCAGCAATTTTCACAGGTGTTTTGGTATCCTTATAAGCATAAAATACAGGAGTAATTGTTTGATTCAAGCCATAAAAAATTAAACCCAAGGAATAAAATATTAACGCCTGGGAAGTCATCAAAACCGCGTCTCCCTGAAAAGCTCCATTTTCAAATAGAATGCGTACAAAGTCCTCACCCAAAGCTAAAATAATAGTCGTTACCGGCAGCATAATGTAAGCTATGTTCAAACCCGAAAAACGAATACTTTCCGAAAGCTCTTGATAATTTTCAGTGGAAACACAGCGTGAATAAAAAGGAAGAACAGCTGTTCCTGTGGAAATGGCAAAAATACCTAAGGGTAATTGCATTAAACGATTGCCAAAATTTAATGCCGTAATTGAACCAGTTGGTAAAAAAGATGCCATCAACGAATCGGCAATTAAGTTTATTTCCCGAATTCCAATTCCTATCATACTGGGAATAAAACGCTTCCAGAGAACAGACAATGCCTCCGAACCAAACTTTAGATAAATCGCCCAACGGTAACCAATTCTTTTCAGATAAGGCAGATTGATTACAGTTTGTAAAAAACCCCCTACTAAAACTCCCCCACCAGCCCAAACAATTAAATCCTCGCCACTCACTTTTAACACAAAATAGGGAATAAGAACCGTAGAAATCATCCCGATATTGAGTAATGCGGAAGAAAGTCCCGTCATAAAAAAATAGTTATGCGAGTTCAAAATGGCAATAAAAGTAGAAGATAAGCCAATAAAAAACAGGTAGGGAAAAATAATCCGCGTAAGCTTTATAGCCAGAACTTTCGTTTCAGATGCTAAACCTGGATAAAGACATTTTACAATCAACGGAGCAAGAGCTATTCCTAAAATTGTTAAGATACAAAGAATAAAAGTTAAAACGCTCAGCAGGTTCAAAGCAAATTCTATCTGTTTTTCCTTACCCTGCTTAATCTTAATATCATTATAGAGAGGAACAAAAGCTGTGGAAAGTGCTCCTTCTCCAAAAAGGCGTCTTAATAAATTGGGAATATTGTAGCCCACATTAAAGGCATCATTCCAATAAGTTGTGCCAAAGAAATAAGCCATCACCTGGTCTCTAATTAAACCGAAAATGCGGCTGATAAATACACCAATGGACATCACACTGATGTTTTTTGCCAAAGTCCGATGAGTGCCTTTAGCTTCCATTTATGGTTTCAGCAAATGTTTACAGTTTAAATAGAGGTTGGTCAGCACCAAATTCAAATTGGCATAACCCTCAACTTTACGATTGAGGTCTTCCAGAAAAAGCAGGAAATCATAAAGCCGGTCATCTATTCCTAAATTTGCTTCTGCGATTGGTTTCAAGAAATCTATTTTATCTATATTGGTAAAATTTCGCTATCAGGATTAGCAGAAAGGGAACCTGAAGTGCTGGCAATAATCCGGATATATTTTAGTAAATCAATTACACATAGTCTATTGTTTGCTGTTTTTTATACCTTTCTGCCAATTCAAATAACCCAAATCATTTTCTTCTGCTGCCAGGGAAAAGATTTCAAAGCCCAATTACTGGAAAGGGATTACTTTCCAGTAGTCTAATGGCAGTTTTCAAGTTACCGGCACAAATTCTGGAAGCAGACCTGGCTAAAGCGGAATTGATTTCAAATTCGTTGATTAGGATTTCCTCAATTACCACCACTTGGTAAGGGCTTAAAATAAACAGGTTGAGTGCGGGAAAGTATTGTCGGTAAAATTAATGGCAAGCGTTCAATGTGGAATTATAATAGTTCGTTCTGGAGGTTCTTCAAGGTTTTTAGAAAAGCATTAGCAGTGGCATTATTCATCATATCTGCATCTTCGTATTCCTATTCTGTATTTTGCTTCATGGATGGAAAGTTCCAGGCGTTTGTTCAATAGCGTAATGCTTTCTTTACGGATTTCCGTCGCTTCTTTGAAAAAAGTCCTTCCAAGGAGTGTTAATTTTATTCTGCAAATATGCTTCATACGATTTTTGAGCGTCCGTATTCTTAATCTCTCCCTCTGCACTTTGAGATTTAAAATTGAGAATGGAAAGAGATAATAAAATCAGGATCCGCCAACTGCAAAAATTTATGACGAGCACTCTTTTACCGCCACAGGGTTTTAATTCGCTGGTAGCTAAACAATTGGCATTCCGAAATAGAGGGCAGTGGTAAATTTACCAACTCCATCACTTCCGTAAAAAAGATAGCCTGCACGAGCTATACGATCATTTTCAATTGCCTTATCTAAAAGCTGTAGGCGTTTTCATAGCCTTTTATTTTGGGTAACATTTAAACAATGCTTATTTGCAAATCGCTTCATCGCGTACTATAGTCATAAATCTTTTCACATAAAGGACTGATGAGTGCTTTTATTATCTCGTAAAAAATAAAAGCATCGTGATATTGTCCTGAAACAAACATAAATTCTCTTTGTGCACCCCCACTTTTAAACCGATTTTTTCATAACAACGAATAGCACGATTGTTATGCGACATCACGGAAAGATAAACATTATGCAGATGCAAAATGTTGAAAGCAAAATCCAGAAGCAAACTTGTTGCCTCCAGTTTAATACCCTGATTCCAAAAGGACTTTTCCCCAATAAAAATTCCAGAAGCATTTCTGTGAACTTGTGAGACCTGATGAATTCCACAATTTCCGATAACCTTATTAGTATCTTTTCCCACAATGGCAAAAATATAATTCTCCTATCAATTTACGCAACAGTTCAAGTTTCCTTTTCCATATCCAGAACTATCTGAGATAAAGTTACAAATTGCCTAGCACCATATCCATTCCCAGCCATTCCGTGTATTTTCCACATCATCCGCATAGAAACGGGGAAAGATAACACTTTTCTCCTACCAGTTTTCTAAAATATTTCATTTTTCTCCCTGTTTTTTAATCTTATTCAGGTATGGTAATACCCTGTGGTTTCTGTTACTAAACACGAGCAAAGTGTCAAGAAGTTTCCAGTATCTTGCAGATTACGCAGATTTTTTTACACTGAAAAAAACGAGAACAGGAAACGCAAGAAAAGATGACAAATTAACAATTTAATTCGTATAAATTCAAGTAAATACAATAAATTCGTTAAATCCTGTTAATACGCATAGTCATAAGCGCTAAAGTTATCTCACAGCCAAAAAGTTATCAAGGCGCTAACGATTCCTAACTTGCAAGTTTCCCTCTGCTCTCTGCCCTTAGCTCTCAGCCCTCACTATCCTATATGCGAAAATCCCTTCAGGATGATTGCTTTCAGTTCGCTAATGTTTTCTGTATGATTTATTTGATTGCGTAATTCAGCTCCCCCTAAAATGCCTTTAGTATAAAAGCAAAGATGTGCACGCATTTCTCTCACAACAACATCTTCCGATTTATACAGCAATGCTTTATCCAGATGGGCAAAAATGGTCTTCACGATTTCTTTTTGGGTTACAGGATTGTAAGTTCCGGTAGAAATCAGCTGGCGACTTTGCGCAAAAAGCCAGGGTTTCCCTAAAGCACCTCTACCAATCATTATTCCGTCACAATTGGTCTCTGTTATCATTCTTTGTGCATCTTCCGGAGTTTTAATATCTCCATTTCCAACAACCGGAATTTGGACATTTTGTTTCAGGATTTTTATCTGTTCCCAATTGCTGGAGCCCGCAAACATCTGGCTTGAAGTTCGGGGATGCAAACAGAGAAAATCGGCTCCGCATTCCTGCAACATCAATCCAAATTGTAAATAATTCTGATTTTGGAAATTCCATCCGCTACGAAATTTAACACTTAAAGGTATCCTTCCTAAGAGAGCATTTTTAACTTCTTTAACTATTTTTCCAGCTAAAGAAGGGGTCTGCATTAAACTGAATAAACTCCCTTGCAGATAACTTTTTCACCGGACAGCCCATATTAATATCCATAAAATCAGGTTTTAAAGTAATAATACCTCAACCGCTCTTGCCATTATGAGTGGATTACTGCCAAAAATTTGGATGCCGAAAGAATTGCTCTGACTCATCAAACTGAACGCTATTGTAAAAGATAACTAAGCGGAATTTCTGGTTAAGCCATCAGCACTAACCATTTCGCTGTATAAGATTATCAGCTCCCCAAATTTTTACAAATTTGGCGAAATGCGGAATCGCTATAGCCGGCTAAAAGGGCTAAAATGATAGCTTATTTAAAAGGAACAGTCATTGATTAGTGTATATGGCTTTTATGGAATCAATATTTACATAACAATATATTCCTTATTCACATAAAGCGATCGGCATATTCCTTGTAAAAGTCCGCTATCCAAAAAAGAAATTTACCGAGTCTTTATCCAGATGACCATCCTTAACCATATAACCCATAATATTTAATGCCTCGCTTAAAGGTCTTGGCTGGTTTATAGGGTCTATCGGAAGTAGTTAATGCTTCAAAGATATCTGCTACAGCTAAAATGCGGACTGCAAAGGCAATTTATCTGCACAACATAGCCATTAGGATAGCCCTTGCCATTGACCGCTTCATAATTAATTGCTTCATAAAGCTACATTTTCATACTTTTTGAGAAGATAAGCGAAAGCATTTCCCAGGTGATGGCAACATAAATCTTGCATAATTTTTCATTTCTTCAGGAATAAATGTTCCTCTGCCACTAATCTGCATATTCTTTTTTTCGTCTTCCGTAAAGATAAAGTAGCGCTTTCCTTCATATTCAAAATTTATCTTTCCGAGTTTTTCCGCTTTTTCTAAATCGGCTTTATCAACAAATTCTTTGCCTACATTCACATTGATCAGGAAGTTGGTTATATTGGTAAAATAATTAGGAAAGTCCTTCGGTTCCAGTTCAGAATCAATGTGTTGATGAATGAAATCGGCAAATTCATTTTCGTTTAGCTTTGTCTGCAACCAGGTTAGCAATAGTTCCAGTTTTTCCAAACGCAATTTTACCAGTTCTATGCGGTCGTAAATTGTTTCCAGTTTTGTGCTTTTATCCATAATTGCTTCGGGAGTAACAATTTTACCTACATCGTGCATCCAGCCAGCCATAGAGAGTTCTTTTAGTTCATTTTCGCTGAATTTGCGACCCGGAAAATATTTTTCTCCCTTATCATTTATTTTATTAGCTATCATTTCCGTCAGCAGAGCTACCCGGGTAATATGATTGGAAGAATATTTGGACTTCCTTTCAATAGCACCGGCAATGGAACGGATAAACTGATTCAGCAATTCTTCCAAATTTTCAATCAGTTTTTTATTGGAAAGAGCAATTGCTGCTTGCGAAGCAAGTGAAGAAAGCATTGCTTTATGCTCATCGGTAAAAGAAACGATGTTTCCTTCTTCATCCATAGCATTGATGAATTGAATCACACCTAAAACAGTATCCTCATGATTTTTTAAGGGTATAGTTAGCATTGACTTACAGCGATAGTTATGTTCTCTATCGGTCATAATAGTTCCGCTCACATCGTAACCTTCCGCTTTGTATACATCAGCGAAACATAAGCTTTGTTTGTGATGATAAACATTGGTAACGATTTTGTTATCTACCGGATTGCCTTTTTCATCGTAAAGGTCAATGCTTTTCCAGTTTACAGGTCCCCGGGTTCCTCCCTTGCGTAAATTTAAGGTAGCATTATACACAATTTCAAACTGAAGTTTGGTGGCATCCTCATTAACCGTATAAATTGTGGCAGCATCGGCTCGGGTAAAGGAAATTCCTTCTTCCAGAATCATATCAAATATTTTATCTATGTCGGTTTCTGAAGAAAGTGATTCACCAATACGCGTTAATCTTTGAATATGTAATAATTGCTCCTCAGCCAAATTAGTGATGCTTTCTACAACACTATTAAGCATTTTGTTGATTTGATAGTTGCTACTAAAATTGTAACTCATCTGTGTTTACTCCTAAATTCGTTTAAATAACATATATTGTGGCTCAAAGCCCTGTCGCCTTTGTTCGGATTCATACCAGGTGGGAATATGTTCTTCAAAAGGTGATTCTTTAAGCATAAGTTCTTCATAGACGGATATAAAACTGGGATGAGCTAAAAACTCATCTAAAATCCAGGCAGCATAATCGCTATTATCAGTGGTAATTTGAACCTGAGCTAGCGGTTTTAAAATCATTGCCAGAGAAGTTAAAAATTCCTGTTGAATTAAACGACGGCGATGATGTTTTCGTTTGGGCCAGGGATCAGGATATTGAATAAAAACTCCGGAAACCGATTCTGCAGGAAATAGCTGGCAGATTGAATTATCAACATACAAACGCATAAGACGCACATTGGGATTTTGTTCCGGAGTTAATTTCTTGAGTGTGTTGTTGATTCTTTTTTCTGCTGATTCCAAACCGATATAATTGTATTCAGGATGAATAATGGAATAATGGGAAATGAATTCACCTTTACCACAACCAATTTCCAGATACAAAGGATGGGAATGAAACAAATCAACCGGATTCAGGCATAAAAATTTGCCCTGTTCATTTATTCGCGGTTTGATCACAAAAAAATCCGATCCAGAAATCATCGTCTTCTTCATCCTCCTTCGCGGTCTTGCTTTCTTCCCTAATTTCTTTGCGGGTAATAATTAAAATAGCCAGAGAAATGCCAACACCGATAAAAAATAAATAACACCAACGCATTAAGAAAATAATCCTAAAAAGTATTTGCTCACTTTTGCCTGTTTTAAAAGCGACATTAAGAGCTTAAAAATATACGCTTAAAACCAAAGCTGAAACAAAGAGAAAATATTAAAAAGTCCGCAACCTGATTAGAGTCCTAAAAAATAAGTATAACGTAAAATAAGCCACAGCAAAAAACCGCAAACCAGATTGAGAATAAAAAGCAAAAATAAGCTAATCTCAGTTTTAAAGCAATAGCATTAAAAGACCATATAAAAGCGGTATAAAAATTTGCAAACCCAATAATGCATTTTTAGGGAGACAGCTGTAACCGAAAGCTAAAGAACCAATAAAAAAGCGGAGGGCAAAATATAATTCTGCCTGACTGATATCCTCTACCACCCCAATTATTAGTAAATTCAATAAAACTTCCCGAAAAACAACTCCCCCAAAATAGCTGCTATTATCGGGAAAAAGAGCAGTAATAAATGCGCATAATATTTTTTTTGTGCGTTCCATTCAAAACCTTCGTTTTTTTCTGAACTGTATTCAGAACAGGGCTGAAACAAATTTATATTGACTTCTAACCCTAAATACAAAAATTTAACGCAGTTGCTTAAAATGTCAATAATAATTATTGCAAGGGGAGATAAAAAAGTGCTAAACATAGTTAAAAACCTGAAAGAGAAACTCTCAAAGACCAATAGCAGTTTTATGGGAAAAATAACCGAAACCGTTAAAAAACGCAAAGTGGTTGATGAAGATATGCTTACTGAAATTGAAGAAATCCTGCTCAGCTGCGATACCGGAATAGAAATGACCGATATTATTATAACCCGCTTTAAGGAACAATTGAAAAAGGATAAGGTTACCGACCCGGAAATCGCTCAGATTTATCTGACAGATGTAATGAGAGATATCCTCCTTGCTGAAAATGAAGACATACACGATTTTTTTGCTGAACCGAAAGTAAAACCTTATGTTATTGTCTTTGTGGGTGTAAATGGCACAGGTAAAACTACTACCATTGGAAAAGTCGCTTATAAATTCACCCAAACGGGAAAGAAAGTTTTAATCGTTGCTGGAGATACATTCCGGGCTGCCGCAATTGAACAAATTGCTGTTTGGGCTGAACTTGCAGGAGTAGCAATTGTTCGTTCTCAACCGGATAGTGATCCTGCTGCTATTATTTATGATGGTGTAAAATCAGCTCTATCGCGTAGCTATGATGTTGTTTTAATTGATACTGCGGGCAGACAGCATACAAAAGAGAATTTGATGAAAGAACTGAGCAAAATTGAACGCTCTATCAAAAAACTTATTCCTGATGCACCACATGAAGTTATTTTAGTTGTAGATGCAACAACAGGACAAAATGCTGTTTCCCAAGCTCATAATTTTGACAAAGCAATGAAATTAACCGGAATTGCTCTCACTAAATATGATGGAACTTCCAAAGGAGGTATTATTTTTAACCTGAAATATAATTTGCAATTACCGGTTAAACTTTTAGGCGTTGGAGAAGGGATTGAGGATTTGCTACCGTTTAAAGCTGTGCCATTTGTGAAAGCGTTCTTTGAAGAATAAAGCTTTTTTCACATAGAGAAAAAGAGAATGTGTAGCCGGAGGACACCGTTCCTCTTCAAGAAAATCCTTACTTTGAAAATATCACCTTTCACTCTTCACTTGTTAACTCTTGGGCTCTGGCTTAAACCCTACCGGCTTATTATCCTGCTGACCGTAAATTTTGATTTCCCCAAACTGGCTTTCGTAGGAATCTATGTTTTTCTCCAAAAGCTGCATCAATTGCTTGGCATGCGAGGGAGTCATCAAAACACGAGTATAAATTCTGGCATCCGGAATTCCTGGAAGGACACGTCCACAATCCATTATAAATTCGGAAGGAGAATTTGTAATAACGAAGAAATTGGCGTAAGTGCCTTCTCCGACCTTTTCGTCAATCTTAATCTGAATTTGATTCTGGGGTGGTTGATTGGGCATTTTTATCTCCTGTTACATATATTTTTATTATTTCCTTTTTTGGGAGGATTGGTATTTTGTCAATCAAAAAAGAAGAATGAGAAAAGTGAGATGGCGAGGTGGTGAGAAGTCAAGGGGTCTTGAGGTCGAGAGGTCTTGA
>JAXGIH010000023.1:0-22064 GCA_040770845.1 Cloacimonas sp. (SeqCode) | reverse complement strand
GCCAAGGGGCTGTGTGATCATGTGGATGCTTTTGCTACTCAGAACGGTATCCAGTTAAGTGTAGAAGATAGTGACTTCACCGAAGCGATGTTTACCTCAGTTAAGGACTCTTCATCTTCAATCAATCTACTGATCGGTTCCAAGAAGTTCATTGAAGGCTGGGACTGCTGGCGGGTGAGTACCATGGGCTTGATGCATGTGGGAAAGAGTGAGGGAACGCAAATTATCCAGCTATTTGGGCGCGGTGTGCGCTTAAAAGGGTATGGTTGGAGTATGAAGCGCAGTGGTCACATTCATGCCGTTACAAAGCCAGATTTCATAGAAGATATTGAAACCCTCAATGTCTTTGGTATAGAAGCTGACTTCATGGACAAGTTCAGGCAATTCCTAAAGGACGAAGGTTTGCCCGGTAATGAGAAGCGGATGATGATTACCATTCCGATGAATGTGACAGCCGATTTTGGCAAAAAACTCAAGATTTTGAGACCGAAAAAGAAAAAAGACGGCTCAGAATACGATTTTAAGAAAGATGGTCCAATCCCATCCCTGGGCACAATTCCGCAGTATCTGCAGAATAATCCGGTCGTCTCAGACTGGTATCCCCGCATTCAAACCATAAAATCCAAGGACATATTGCAAAGTGGGCAAAAGGATGAGGTAAAACTAAAGGGGAAGCAAATCAGCCTTTTGGATATTGATCGCTTATATTTCCGAGCTGGAAAGCTTCAAACGGGAAGAAAACCGTATAACCTGAACCTGACCAAACAGGGATTTTCAATATACTATCAGATTCATCATGGTATAAACTCTACTTACCAGAGACAAGACTAACACCTCAAAACTACGATGAAGTTCTAATCCTACAGCAGATTGCTACGGAACTGGTGAGGAGATTTTGTGAAAAGTACTACAATTACTGTAAAGATGCCTTTATCAAGCCAAGAATAGAACTGAGAGATTTGACAAGAGAAGATGATAACCTACCCGCAGAAGAGCTATACAAGCTTATTGTCGATGGAGATGATGCCACACTGATCCAGCAAATTGAAAAGCTCAAACTAGAGATAATCCAGAATAAGGAAGATCTTTTATCTGTGGGAGACCTGAAAGCCTGTAAATTTGGCAGGCATCTCTTCCAACCATTATTTCATGTACGGAATGGTGGAAATATTACGATATTGCCCATAGCATTGGGGGAGAGCGAATACCAGTTTGTTATAGATTTAAAAGATTGGTGTGAAAAGCATGAGAGTGACTTAAAGACAAAAGGATTGGAGCTGTTTTTGTTGCGTAATCTTAGCCGTGGAAAAGGTGTTGGATTCTTTGAAGCGTGTAATTTCCATCCTGATTTCATCTTGTGGATATTGTGCGGTGATAAGCAATATGTTCACTTCATAGAACCACACGGGCTTATGTATGAGGGTGTGAACAGCGAGAAAATCCAGTTCCATAAGCGCATCAAAGAGATAGAAGCAAGACTCGGCGATCCCAATGTAATTCTTAGTAGCTGGATATTGTCATGGACTCCCAAACAAGAGCTAAAGCTCGCGGGATACAATCCAGATGAGTATCTTAAAACAGTGTGATATTTATGGAAGATTATGAATATATATACTCAATAATCAACAGGAGGGAAATATGAAAATTAGCCAAATAAAGATACATAATTACCGTTCAATCACAAACGCAACAATTGCAGCTCAAGGATATCTAATGCTTGTTGGGGCTAATAACTCGGGTAAAAGCAATGTTATAAATGCATTAAGAGCATTTTATGATGAGTTAAAATGGTCAAATGATGATTTTCCAAAGAAGTTAAAGCAAAGGACGAAGATTCATGGATTGAACTTATCTTCTCGAATTATCAGATGATGAATGGACAGGTTTGGCAGACAAGTACAAAAAGGGGGAAACACAAAATGTATTGGTTGTTAGACGATATTTCAAGGGTATTAAAGCAAAAGCTTCACAAAGCAACATCTATGCCGTAATTGATGGAGAAGAGGAAGATGAATTATTTTATGGAGCTAAAAATAATGTCAGCAATTGCCAAAGTAGGGAATATTAAGTATATATACCTGCAATGACAACTCCAAATGAGCAAATAAAAAACTTTGTACCATCACCTCTTAAAATATGCTAAATTTTATGCTGAAGAAAGTTGTAGAGAATAGTGAAGCATATTCTAGTATAGAAGCAGCATTCAAAGATCTAAATACGGAAGCCAACCTTGAAAATGGATTTTTATCTAAAATAGCCACTCCTATCAATAATGCACTAAGTGAATGGAATGTTAAACTGGACCTATCAGTAAACCCTGTTAGCACTGATGATATCTCAAAGAATTTAGTAAAACCCTCATTCATAGACATGATGCTTGGCAGTGAAGGATTTGAGCTTGATAGATTTGGTCATGGGTTTCAAAGATCTGTAATCTTTGAACTAATAAAACTGTCACCTAGTTTTAAAGAAGAGAAAAAGATAGAAAAGAAAGAATTTAACCCGGACTTTAATCTAATTCTATTTGAAGAACCTGAAGCGTTCCTTCACCCTTCTCAGCAAGAAGTATTATCTTATCATCTCAGGCGCTTAGGCAGTGATGAAAATCAGCAGGTAATCATTACAACTCATTCTCAAGTATTTGTAGGAAAGAGCAGTGATCAAATTAATCAGATTGTTAGGCTTGTGAGAAGAGATGGTATCTCCAGTATTTTCCAGTTAAAGAAGTCAGAACTTGATAGTGTTTTTTTAAGGGGTGGGGATTTTTTAAGTGTTCTACAAAAATACATTGATGACCCTAACGTTGCTGATACACAGAAGACAAATGCACGTAAACTTGTTGATTCTGCTCCTACAGAAGAGATTGCGTTCCAGCACGAAAAATTCCGTTACCAATTATGGTTGGATTCAGATAGTATCTATGTTTTTGCTGACAGAGTCCTACTAGTTGAAGGAACCAGCTCTTTTAACTACCTACTAGCCAACCAATGGTATGACTTATCACAGTATCGGATTTTTTATAGTTGATCTTTCGGAAAATACAATTTCCATAGATTTTTTTATCTCTTTTTGAATGCTTTGGAATCCTCATGGGATAATGCGCGACGACGATAGATCAATAGTCATTATGATGCTGTGAATCAATTTATAATAAGCAGAAAAAACCAGTTTACTCTAGCTGATCCTGTTTGCTTTCCAGGATAAATGCGCTTGAGGAGTATCTTGGTTTAGAATTACCAGCAAGAGATGATCAAAAGCCTCTTGAAATTTTACGGGCGGTGATAAATGAAAAAAAATTGAGTGATTTGCAGTTAAAAGATTTGAAAGATATATTCTGTAATGCTTTAGGAATTACAGATTAGTAGTTAAAACACGATATCTGTCGTCGTCCTGCATTTCCAATGAAACGGTGGGAACGTTGTATGTTCCGCGGAGACACCTACCAGATTCATCTGTAGTCGTATTCAATTTGATCGTTTTTTTCCGGGCTGAGTTTTGATGTTGTCTCACGGGCATCATCAGGCTTGTTGATAATATCAAAAGCCATAAGATTATCTATCACTTCCAGAACGTATCGTTCAGGGGATATATCTTATCCTGGGTAGCCAGAGCATTGCGAATATTGCCTGGTAAGGTCATACAGGATCACCGCGCGCAATATCTGACTTTGGCTTTCTTGTAGCGCTGCATCCTTCCGAACTCCTGATTACGAGTGCGGTATGCTCACCTCCCTGCCAGTAGTGGGATAGGCGGTTGGCAATGTCATTGAACTGGTCTTTTAGGGTATCGGCGAAGCATCTCTTTAGTATAGCAGCATGCAAGCTAGATAGTGTATCGGCAAGTTCGCCTGGACATCGGCTTCAAAAGTGATTCCCGATCCAGAACAGTTGCTGTTTCTGGATAGTAGATGAAGATGCTGATCTTAAAATGCCCAGGTCCGATACTGGCCTGGTGGGAGCTTGCGCGGATATCTTTCAATCAAGCCGCACACAGCGGTCTATTATTGCTTTGGTGGGCTCACTGACCAGGGCTGCGAAGTCATCTCCCAACTGCGTGTTGATGATACTCATAAGCTTATCTATTGAGCCCTTGTTGAGCTTCTCGGATCGTGGCATATCACTCAACATCTGGATCGCAAGCCTGGCAGCATCCTTGATCTCGGTTTTCCAGGCATTATTGAGGACCCGGTAATACTCCAACATAAGCTGATCTTAATAGTTCATCCCAGCTGTTACTTCCAGATCTGTCCTTCAAAGACTATAAGTGGTATCTTAACTGCTTCCTGTAAGCTCTTCTGGAATGCGAGATATCTTGAGTAATCGTCAATCCGGCTCCATGCGGCATTACCGATGTGTTGGGAGTATAGGCGTTTTACCGTTTGGTGTTGAAGCACAATGTTATCAATGGGTAAATGGAAATACCTATAGTTAAGTTTCAATATATCAATGCCTGTTTTGCTGACATCAAGAAGGTCGGCTAAATAGAGCAAATAGACATACTTGAAGCTCATGTTTATCCATTTCTGTGCTTGGCCAATGTAGAATGAGATTTGGTTCTCCGAATATACTTTCTTGATCGCTTTACATGCTGAGCCATGCAGTTTATCGAACTCGTCTTGGGTCAAACTGGCCTTCAACACCTTCACGATCATTCGTCTGATGATTTCCGAGGCTTCTGATCTCATAGCTTCGTTGCGATCATTGCTCATAATGCCATGTATCGTTCTACAGAAGTCACGATATGCAGTATTAATGCATGCATCTATACTCAGATATCCTCCCATGGTCATCAGGGCATAAAATCTAAGTGCGTCTTCTTTTCGCAGTTCTTTTCTCATAACTACCTCCTCAAGTCACCATTCCTCGCTTCTGCATTTTGTGTCAACTTATTTAGGACACCACAAGGACACCACATAAGTCCTTATCACTTCCCATATAATTCCCATATCGTTCCCATATCATTCCCATATCGCGATATGGGAATGTTATTGGGAGTATATTGATATATATAGCGGTTAAGATAATCAAACAATAAATTGTAAACGGGAACAGGCAGGAGCAAAAAACAGTTATTGCGATTGCTGATATAGGCAACACAATAAGCGAGGTATCTGCCACTGGAACAGATACCTCGCATTAGAAAATAGTTAAATATCCTATTTATGCAATTTTATACCAAGGAAGCCACATACCAACCCTGATATCGTGCACCTTCCAATTCGTTTTCCGAAGGCATTCTACTGCCATCTCCAACAACTGTAGAAGCTCCATAAGGAGAGCCACCGGAAATTTCATTCATAGTTCCCTGACCTTGAAAAGAATAGGGTAGACCAGTTATCAACATACCGTGATGCAAAAGAACAGGATAAAAACCCAAAATAGTGGTTTCCTGACCCCCATGCTGAGCTGAAGTAGAGGTAAAAACACTGCCGATTTTACCTATTAAAGCACCTTTTGCCCATAAAGAACCGGTTCCGTCAATAAAGGTTTTCATTTGAGAGGGCATACTGCCAAAACGCGTGGGAAAACCGAAAATAATGGCATCTGCCTTGGTTAAATCTTCAATTTCGGCTATAGGAATGTGAGCGAATGCCTTTTTTGCTTCCGTTGCTCCTATTTTATCCAGAATTTCAGAACTTAGCGTTTCCGGAACCTGCTTTATTTCTACTTCCATTCCTTCTACTTTTCTTGCACCTTCCGCAACTGCTTCTGCCATTTTGTAAATGTGACCGTAGGCAGAGTAAAAGAGGACTAATACTTTCATTTTAGGTAAACTCCTTATTATTAAGCTTTATGGATATATTAACTGGAAAATCCAACTTGGCAAGAGCGGAAGATAATTTTTTGCTCTCACAGATAGCACAGATAGCACAGATTTTATTTTATGAGGTTTTTTTTACGCTGTAAGTAAGGAGTCATCACCGCTGAAATAACTTTTGCGGTATTCTCTATTTTGTTTAGCGGTGAGGACTCGTGACGACTAATAGAGCTTTGAGGTCTTGAATAAAACTCTCAATATGCGTTTCGGTTGTATTAAAACTGCACATCAAACGAACTTCGTTTAATGCCTCATTCCAAGTGTAAAAATGATATTTTTGTTGTAGTGGTTCAATTATCTGCCGGGGCAAAATTACAAACACAGAATTAACAGCAACTTCTTGGGTAACAATTAATTCCGGTATTTCTCTTAATCGCTCTGCCAATAGTTTTGCCATTGCATTTGCCGTCAGAGCATTCTTCAAATATAAATCATCTTCCAAATATGCCTGATACTGAGCAGAAATAAAACGCATTTTACTTAAAAGCTGACTTGCCTGCTTACGGTAAAAACGCATAGCGGAAGTTAATTCGGGACGAAAACTGATAATTGCCTCTCCACAAAGTAGACCATTTTTGGTGCCTCCAAAACTGACAATATCGGCAGAAATATCTTTAGTCATTTCTTTCAGGGAACAATTCAAAGCTGCTGCCGCATTTGCCAAACGTGCTCCATCAATATGTAAAAACATATTGTTTTGATGAGCAAAATCAGCTAACCTCTGCAATTCCTGCAAAGTATATAAAGTTCCATATTCCGTGCTTTGAGAGAGGGAAATTATTTTTGCCTGGGAATGATGTTGATCACGATTTCCCAATAAATGAGGTGCAATGAGTTCCGGAGTAAGTTTTCCATCCGCTGTTTCTATGGGCAGTAATCGTCCCTGGGTAAATTTTTGGACAGCACCACATTCGTCTGTGTTGATATGAGCGCTTTGGGGACAGAAAATGGCATTATAGGAGTGCATAACTGCCTGCAAACATAATATATTAGCTCCAGTTCCAGTAATTACGAACCAGGCATCACAATTTCCTCGAAAATTCCTTTAATTTCTTTAAAACACTTACTGTTAAAGGATCATCTCCATAAGCCGGACAAAATCCTCATTAGCTTTTTGGATGGCTGCTAAAAACTTGGGGATGTATTCCGCTGTGATTATCCGAACCAAAACTAACTGAATCCATTTATATTACCTCATTTACCTTATTTAGCTTAAGCTTGCCGGGCAATGCGTTTATCTATAGCAGCTACTTTTTTGGTCACTAACGATTGGACGGCTAAATAGGACTTTAATTTTTCGGTATGTTTAGAGCTTCTCATAGCGTTTATAATATTTTTCCAGAATGATACAGGTCTCGTGCATTGAAACGGACAATTTAAGGAAAGAGGCAATATTAAAACACTTTAAAGCGGATTCCATATCCTTTTCCTTTTTATAAATAAAGCCCAGGTCTCTCAGAACATCTTTATCGGTTATTCCAGCTGAAAGCATATCCTCTAAAATGTTTTTAGCTATATCAATGCGGTTCTGACTTTGATACAACATTGCCAAAGAATGATAATCAATTCTACTGTCCATCCCCTTGAGGAGGATAACTGATACTGTTACAAATAAATGTAAAAAGAGCTGCTGTATGCAAAATGTCCGTATGATTATGCAGAAAACCCTTTGCATAAGCTCTGGATTGCCATTTAACAAAAAACTGAAATAGGTCTGCGGAATTTCGCCACCTTCAATATCCAGTTCCTTGTCTCCCAATTTGACCCAGAATATAAAATTCTATGGTCTCCAAAGCACAGGAAGGAAGCTTGTTTTTCCATAAACGACGGGCAAGATGAAGTAAATCCAAATGTTCCATTGCTCGTAAATTCAGCCAGATTTGATGATACAGCAAACGGATTCCAAAACAGGAATATCAAAGGTCTTGCCGTTAAAAGTAATCAGTAGGGATTTTTCGTTTACCAGTTCCAGCAGGCGATCAAAAGAATTTACCTCCGCTTCGGGATCGGGAAGAAAAATTTGCTCCACAATAAACTGCTCATTTACATAATAACCCAAACCGATCATAAAAGCAAATATGCCGTTACTGCGTAAACCGGTTGTTTCAACCAGAAAAAGGATGTCTTCTTTCTTCCGTTCTTTGCTTGTATCCAGGTTTGCCCAATTGAGCAAAACCTCCGGAATAAATTCAGGATAAAAGAGTTAAACCTTCAATTTCTGTTTTACGGGGATATTCTTTTGTGTAAAAATAGGGTCTTCGGAATGAGCGGAAAATTCACCTGCAATAGAATGTTTTAATGTTTCTCTTAACAGTTCTTTCAGTTCTGAAGCGTAAAACTCTATCCTCATACATATCTTGAATCATAACTTATCTTCTGAATTTCTGTTGGTAAATGCATATAACTTTTTTATTTTTGCTTTAGCCGGAATAACAAAAGGACTTTTTCCTTCAAGAACTGATATAAATAATAAAATAGGAAGATTGCCTACATCTGCCAGGATTTGTTGAAATGGGTTATTTTCCATTCATTATTAACTTTCTGCCACACCCAGGTTTCAGTGTAAATTGTTTCAATGGTCTTTTTATCTTTGTTTGTAGCAATTCCCCGAATGTTGGCAATCCAGACGGCTGCCTCATTTCCTAAAATATAGGTCTTCTGTTGCAGGGATTTCCAATTTTTGATTAGCTTTGGATATATTCCTGTTTTAATGCGCTGATTAAAATCCTTCCGGGTATAACACCTTCGCACCCAAATAATACATATCTGTGGGATCATTGCTCAGGTATTTTTCCAGAACGCTGGTTTTCAGATTTTCAGCGTCGGTTAATAATTCCTTCATTATAGTATCAATTTGTGTAATAAGAGCTGATGGATCAACAAGTGTTTCTGTCTTTTCTGCTGTTTTCGGATTGCAGGCACAAAAAAGTAGTAGTAACACCAAGGCGAAAATAGAATAGTATCTCATCATACCTCCTGAAGCGGTTATTTGGTTGTTTTCGTTCTGCTTCCAAAAATACCTTAGCTGAATGGGAATTATTTTGTCAAGGTTTGAATTAGGCACAGAGGTCTGGAGAAAATAATTTTAACCTTCTCAATCTTCTCAACCCAATTACTCAATATGTCTATTAATTATTTCCACTGCATTATTGGGCTAAACAACTGTATACTATCTCTTATGTCTTCTGGAAAATGTCTCCTAATGTTTTTACACTGCCTAAAAGGGCAGATGATTCATAAGGCAGAACAACTGTCTTATCTCCTTGTTTTACAAGCTCTTTAAATGCCTCCACATATCTAAGCGCAATTTGAAATTGAGCAGGGTCTGTTTTGCTATCTTTAACGGCTTCTGCAATCAGTAAAATTGCTTTCCTTTCGCTATCGGCAACTAATATTTTGGCTTGTGCTTCACCTTCTGCACGGGCTATACGAGCTTGTTTTTCACCGTCTGCAACTCGGATTTGATATTCGCGTTCTCCATCTGCTTGCAAAATTTTGGCTCGTTTATCGCGTTCGGCGCGCATTTCTTTTTCCATAGCTGTTCTAATTTCTTCGGGAGGTAAAATTTCTTGCATTTCCACCCGGTTAACTTTCACGCCCCATTTATCAGTTGCCTCATCTAAAATATCACGCAATTTAGCATTAATAGCATCGCGCGAAGTTAAAGTATCTTGCAAGGTTAATTCTCCGATAACATTACGCAGTGAGGTCTGAGTAAGTTTTTCAATCGCTTCAGGTAAATTGCCTATTTCATAAACAGCCTTATAAGGATCGGTTATTTGAAAATAAAGCAAAGCATTAATATTGATGGAAACATTATCACTGGTGATAACATTCTGCCGGGGAAAATCATACACAGTTTCCCTAAGGTCAATCCTATCTTCCACTTTATTGACCACAACTACATTTCCGCGATAGTCACTTTTGTTATAACGCCAATGAATAGGACGCGTTTTATCAAAAATGGGAATGATAATATGAATTCCGGAATCCAAAGTCCGATAATATTTTCCTAAGCGTTCTATAATTACTACACTTGCTTGACGGACAATTATCAGTCCGCGAGAAATAAAAGCAAGAATTAAGATTGCAAAAATGATTACCACATATAGGTAAGACATTGTTACCTCCCTTTCATTTTTTTCCTTATTTCCCAGCTGTGTTTTTTTGGCAAGAAAAATTGTGAAGGATGAGAGAGTGGTTTTATAGTTCTTAGTTCGTAGTGCGGGAGTGCAAAGTTTTTTTTCGTTGATTGAATAAGAGAACACAGATAACTGGCTTGCCTTGATTAACTGGATTTGTTTTTTACGCGCTTTTTTTATAATTAGCGAAGAACTAAGAACAAATTAGAAATCCTTATTTTTGGGCTGCGAATTCTGCGTAATCTGCGTAATCTGCGGGAAACAATTATTTTTATCTGTGTAATCTGTGAGTAGCTACATTTTTTGTCATACTCCCAAAAAATAACTTGACTTAAGTTGCCTCTACAAAATAGGATAAAAAAAAGAAATCAAGTGAGGTGATTATGCTAACCTATACTGAAATTCGTTATAATGCCAGAGAATATTTAAAAGGGAAATGGAACAATCCCTGTGCGTTGATAATTCTTGTTTTATACCTGATTAATGGTGGATTATCTTTAATTCCTTATCTTGGTTCGGTTGTTTCTTTCCTTATTTTAGGACCTTTTTCTTTGGGATTAGCCATAGTTTTTCTTAAATTAGTTAGAGGTGAAGAAGTTAATGTAGAATTGATGTTTGCCGGATTCAAGGATTTTACCCGTAGTTTAACGGCAGGATTATTAATCTTCATTTATGTGTTTTTATGGACTTTGCTTTTAATTATTCCTGGAATCATTGCTTCGTATGCCTATGCAATGACTTTTTTCATAATGGCGGATAATCCCAATATTTCAGCTAATGAAGCAATTAAAGCCAGTAAAGAAATGATGAAAGGTCACAAAACTGATCTCTTTTTTCTGGATCTATCTTTTTTGGGATGGATTTTACTGGGAATTTTATCTTGCGGAATCGGTTTTTTGTGGTTAGGCAGCTACATTTACACAGCGAGAGCAATTTTCTATCATGAAATCAGAGTGGAAGAAGCATCTCAGGTTATAATTGAAGCCCCTTATGAAGAACAAACTGTTCCTCCTCCTGACATAGAAGAATAAATCGTTCAATTATTTCTTAAGCGATCTATCCGTTTTTTCCCGAAAAAGGGAAAGCAATGCTTTAGGTAAAGGCACAGTCCTTTTTTCCACTACAAAAAACAAAGGAATAAAACTTAGCCAACGCATAATTCCACCTACACCGAAAATCACCTGTTCCGGTTCTAAAATCCTTTTACCAATTGTGAGTGAGGAAGGATAAAAAATACCACAAGCAAGGGTTGAAAACATCATTGCCAAGCCGGTTATGGCTCCGTAAATTCCCGAATAAACCTGTTCTTTCCCTTTTTCAGCTACAGAAAGAATAAAATTGGTAGTTATAATTCCTGCTCCAGCCCACATAAAACCCGAACTTAGTGCTTCCAGCCACAAAATGGAATAGTTTCCGGCACTGGTAAAAAGCCACAACATAGGATTTAATCCTCCCAAGGCAATACAAATCTGCATAGCTGTTTTATTGCCATTTTTATCTATAAAGCGACCCCAGAATTGATAAGATAAAAGTGAGGAAAACACACTCAAAGTATTATAGATTTGGATTTCAAACAAGCTCATAGAAAGTTTCTTCATCATAAAAGGTCCCCAAAAAGGACTGCCTACACCAATAGCTAACATCCACCAAATACCAAAAACGGAAAGCAGACGGAAGTTTTTATCTTTAAAAGGAGCTGAATAACGTTCCCGTAAACGCTGTTCCGGAACAGGACGCAAGGGTCTTTCAGGTTGACGGTTCAGAAAAAATAAACCAATTAAACCAATAAGAGAAGCAAACACAAAAACCCCGGCTAAAAACCAGGGCTGATTTTGAGGAAGAAAGAATTTCTCTGCTCTCAAAAGCTTTATGTAGCCAAGTTTGAAAGCACCTTTGGCGGATTCAAAAAGGTCTATATGAAAACTGACTATGTAACTTACTATCAATCCTATTCCAATCAAAATTTGATTGCGCCTGGAGAAAAAGCGTCCCCGAATGGAAAGAGGAATCAAATCACTTATCCAGGCAATCCAGATATTTGCTCCCAAGGATTGTAAACCTGCACTAAAAAATAGCAGTATAAGCACAAACCAGATTCCCTGTAAGTGATTATTAAACAGCAAAGACAGCCCTAAAAAAATGGTCAAAAACCTGCCTATAGCAGTAATTTTAATACAGGCAGATTTACGTTCCTTCAATTTATGGGTAATGGCTATTCCCAAAGGTTGCCAAAGAGCAGAAACCTGACCTATAGCTAGCAAACTGTAATGCATTGGCAGAGCGTCTAAAATTACCATCAGCTTTACTATAAAGAAGAACCGATTGCAGAAAGATTACCGTATATCACGAGCAAAAATACCTTCCGTTATGGAGGTTTTAAAACTGGTTAGACAAACTATGTTTCTGCTTTTTATCTTTGTTATGCATCTGCTTTGTTCCTTTATTATTCATTATCTTGAAGGAGCTGTTCTTGTCCAGAGATTTTAAGCAGAAAGAAGTTTCCATAGTTATATTGAAGGGAAAAAAGGAAACAAAGGATGAGCATTGTAAAATACAAAGAAAATGGATGAGAGGGCAGAGAGCGGAGGGCAGAGGGCAGAGGGGAGTGAGTCGTGAGTCGTCCTGAAAATAGTGGACTAAAATTAAGGAGAAAGAAATGAACAAAAATTCTACTGAAAGAATGCAAGTTCCTTCAGCGACGCCTT
This sequence comes from Cloacimonas sp. (SeqCode), assembly GCA_040770845.1. Lineage (GTDB taxonomy): Bacteria > Cloacimonadota > Cloacimonadia > Cloacimonadales > Cloacimonadaceae > Cloacimonas. The sequence goes on along the minus strand of JAXGIH010000023.1, from coordinate 9,400 downwards.
CAAACTAAAAGTTGTGCAGGATATCAGAAAAGGAAAGTTGACAATAAGTGAGGCTCGTCGTCTTTATGAAATCAATGGTGCTCACACGGTCTATAAATGGCTGCGTAAGTACGGAAAAAATGATTTAATTCAAAAAGTAGTGAGGATCAGAATGAAAGATGAAAAAAGCCAACTCAAGAAAAAAGATGAACGGATCAGAGAATTGGAATCCGTTATAACATCTTTAACTCTACATAACATATGCTAAAGCTATGTAGATGTAGTAAATGAGAACATAAGTGAAGAGGAAAAAAACTTCACTTTCCAAGCTGTCCCCCAGAGCAAAGACAAGTGCTGATGAAATTTCTGTGAAAAGTATGGTCAAAATCTGTAGTTATTTAGATGTAAGTAAGTCACCCAGTGACGCCAAACGATAGCTGGCAGGGGAAAGGTACAACAATATGAGCAACAAATTGTTAGTGAAGTCCTAAACATCAGAAGGACAATCAAGCCTGCGAGACCAGAAAAATCTGGCATCGACTTGCCAGAAACGGAACAAAAATTGGTCGGGATAAACTTCGCAAAAAATCTTGTTAAAAAATAATCTGAAATGGCCCAAACACAGGAAAAAGGTGCGTACTACCTTCCACTGGTATGTATGACCATGGCTTTCTATCTTATCAAGGATTTGACTGTTGACCATAAGGATCAAGTATGGTGTTCTGATATTACTTGCATTTACACTACAGAAGGAATACTGTATGTTTCAGCAATGATGGATATATTTTCTCGTAAGATTATAAGTTTCAATATCGAGTAATAACTTAAGGACAGAAGGTTCGCTGGATTTGCCTGAATAAAGCTTTGAAACAGGTATCCAATCCAAAAAGGTATTATTCATCATTCGGATCATGGTGTCAATATTGTTCCGAAAGTACCTGAATGCTCTGTTTAGTAAAGGAATGCCAGGTTAGTTTTACAGGTGCAATCATTGTTATGATAACGCTAAATTGAACGGTTCTTTAATACACAGAAATACGAATATGGTCTTAATTCCGTCATTAAAACCAAGAAACTGGCTATTCAGCTAATTGAGTACGGTACAAAATTATAACTATATTCGCTTGCATGCCATCGTAAATATATGATACCTTGCGAGTTATATGATGTGGCATAGGATAAAGCAAAACCGGAATTGCTTTCATACCCAATTGCGAGCTGGAAATTTGCTTGACAAAAAACATATCTTTGCTAATAGGAAAACAAAGTCCGGTGAAACAGAAACAGGCTCTGTAGAGAGCAACCTGCAAGGATAGCCGAGACCAATAAGGGTGTAAGCAAAAGTGAGCACAACTGATTGTTGTGCTCACACCCGTTTGGGGCATGCCTAAAAAAATCCCAACCCATTATCCGCTGTGTACCTTGCTAAAACTTCAAAAAGTTAATTATCTGAACACCATAAGCCAGCTACAAAACCAATATATATGCCTGATATATGCTTATTATTGCTGGCAAAATTTAATGTCTGGACTTATTATTAACTATTATGAGCCAAATATCTAATATTTATGAAGTGAAAATACCTAAAAAACAGTCCGCCATTTTAGGACTTGACAAGAGCTTTTATCCAAACCTCTCGACCTCGCAGACCTCTTGACCTCTTGACCTCATAGACCTCATGGACTCTTGTCCTCATAGACCCTTGACAAAACTACCTCTTTTTACTTTAATGTCTATATGAGGAAAATTATGGTACAGGATATGAATCAGGATAGAAGAGTTTTACGCCTCCAAGAGCTGAAAGAACTATTACGAGAAACATTAAAACATTCCATAGAAGGGGAATTTTCCGCTCCCCGAGAAGACCCCTATTTCTATACTAAAAAAGCATATCCTCTGCAAACAGAAATTGAGGGATTACCTCTTTTATACCAAGTCTGCGGAGGTTGTTCTCAATTGGGCAAATTTAGATAAAAGCAGAGAACGGACAAAAGAAGATATTCTTTTTCTGGATTTGGAGACCACCGGATTGCGCAGTAACGGCATTTGCTTTTATGATTGGTTTGGGGTATTATATAAATGAGAGCTTTGTTGTGGAGCAGGTTTTTTACGATCCTGAAGCGGGGAAGTTAATTCTTTTGATCGCTTGATAGAACTGATAAACGAAAAAGTCCTTACTGATTACTTTTAACGGTAAGACCTTTGATGTTCCCGTGTTGGAATCCGTTTGCTCTATCATCAAATTTGGCTTAATTTAAGAGCAATGGAGCATCTGGATTTACTTCATCTTGCCCGTCGTTTATGGAGAAACAAACTTCCTTCCTGTGCCTGGAAACCATAGAGTTTTACATTCTGGGTCAAGTTAGAGACAAAGAACTGGATATTGATGGAGGCGAAATTCCGCAGACCTATTTCAGTTTTTTATTAAATGGCAATCCGGAGCTTATGCAAAGAGGTTTTTTTACATAATCACACGGACATTTTGCATACAGCTGCCCTTTTTACCCTTATTTGTAACAGTATCAGTTACCCTCCTCAAGGGGGAATGGACAATCGGATTGATTATCATTCTTTGGCAATGTTGTATCAAAGTCAGAATCGTATTTGATATTGCTAAAAACATTTTAGTGGATATACTTTCGGTTGGAATAGTGGATAAAGATGTGCTGCGCGACTTGGGTTTTATTTATAAAAGGAAAAGGACATTGATTCTGCTTTTGAGTGTTTAATATTGCTTCTTCCTTAAATTGTCCTGTTTCCCTGCAGGAGACCTGTATCATTCTGGAAAAATATTATAAACGCTATAAAGGGAAGCACTTGTTAATGCCGAAAAATTAAGAGTCCTATTTGATTAGCCGTCCAATCGTTAATGAGAAAAAGGTAGCTGATATAGAAAAACGCATTGAACGACTTAAGCTTAAGCTAAATAAGATAAATGAGGTAATATAAATGGGATTCAGTAAGTTTTGAAACCAGATAATCACAGCGGAATACATCCCCAGGTTTTAGCAACATCTATAATGCTAACACGGGTTTTGTCCGGCTTATGGAGATGATTCTTTAACTATGAAGGTTTTAGAACAAATTAAAGAACTTTTCGGAGGAAATTGTGATGCCTGGTTTGTAATTACTGGAACAGGAGCTAATATATTATGTTTGCAGTCAGTTATGCATTCCTATAATGCTATTTTTTGTGCCCGAAGTGCTCATATCAATACTGACGAATGCGGTGCTGTGCAAAAATTTACCAGGGACGATTACTGCCAATAAACAGCAGTACGGAAAACTTACTCCAATGCTTATTGCACCACATCTATCAGGAAATCGTGATCAACATCATTCCCAGGCAAAGATTATTTCTATTTCGCAAAGCACAGAATACGGAACTTTATACACCTTGCGGGAATTGAAGAACTGGCTATTTTGCTCATCAGCATAATATGTTTTTACATATTGACGGTGCGCGTTTGGCTAATGCCGCGGCGAAACCAAACTGTTCCTTAAAAGAAATGACTAAAGATATTACTGCCGATATTGTAAGTTTTGGAGGACAAAAATGGTTTACTTTGTGAAGCAATTATCAGTTTTCGTCCTGAACTAACTTCCTCTATGCGTTTTTATCGTAAGCAGGCAAGCCAGCTTTTAAGTAAAATGCGTTTATTTCAGGCTCAGTTTCAAGCATATTTGGAGGATGATTTATATCTTAAAAATGCTCTGTCTGCAAATGCAATGGCAAAATTATTGGCGGAGCGTTTGAACGAAATACCGGAACTAACCCTTACCCAAGGAAGTTACTGTTAATTCTGTGTTTGTAGTTTTGCCTCGGCAGATAATAGAACCCTTGCAACAAAAATATCATTTTTACACTTGGAATGAGGAAAAAAATGAAGTCCGTTTGATGTGTAAGTTTTAACACTACAGATAAGCATATAGAGAATTTTATTTTAGACCTCAAAGCCCTGCTTTAAATAAGAATTCAAAACCAGAATCATTTACACACCTTAATAACTTTTTTCCTGAAAAATAATTTTCACAACATATATGATAGATGACATCCTATTATCAACTCGGAATAAACAGATAAAACAGATTTTCCCGGGTATTTATTTTATAATTTTTCACTTTCCCGGTGTCCACCTTGTGTTCAGTGTTCATAGTGTAAAAAATTCTCCAAAGTCCCTATCAACATCAACTTTTATCTGGGCTAAATAATCCCTGTCACGATTCCTGAACTTGCCAAAGGCAACTTTTCAGTTAATATATTCCTAAAGCTAAATAATAAGGAGTTTACTAAAAATGAAAGTATTAGTCCTCTTTTACTCTGCCTATGGTCACATCTACAAAATGGCGGAAGCAGTTGCAGAAGGTGCAAGAAAGGTAGAGGAATGGGAAGTAGAAATCAAACAGGTTCCGGAAACACTTTAGTGCTGAAATTCTGCATAAAATCGGAGCTACTAGAAGCAAAAAAAGTTGCTACATCGCTGTTGCCGAAATTGAAGATTTAACCAAAGCGGATGCCATCATTTTCGGTTTTTCCCACGCGTTTTGGCAGTGTGCCCTCACAAATGAAAACCTTTATTGACAGGACCGGTTCTTTATGGGCTAAAGGGGCTTTAATAGGCAAAATCGGTAGTGTTTTTACTTCTACTTCAGCTCAACATGGAGGTCAGGAATCAACCATTTTGGGTTTTTATCCCGTTCTTCTACATCACGGTATGTTGATTACAGGTCTGCCCTATTCTTTTCAGGGTCAGGGGAACGTATAGGAAGAAATTTCGGGTGGAACACCTTATGGCGCTTCCACAATTGTTGGAGATGGCAATAAAATGCCTTCGGAAAACGAATTAGAAGGCGCGCGTTATCAGGGTTGGTATGTGCTTCCCTGGTGGCAAAAATGCATCAATAGAACGGCACCAACTATTTCATAAGGCGAGGTATCTGTTCAAGTAGCAGATACCTCATGCAATGTGTGCCTATGCCGGAAGTGGAATATACTTGTTTTGCTCTTATGGTATTTGTTTATGTCAATTTTATTATTTGCTTATCTTTTAACCGCTATATTTATCAATATATTTCATAACCTTCCCGTATTGCGATATGAGAACGATAAGGGAATGATATGGGAATGATATGGGGAAGTGATAAGGAATAAAAGAGATAGCTTGTGGTGTCATAAAAAAGCAAAAAAGGGGTTGACAGGAGGTCAACCTTCCGGGTTCTTTGGTTGACCGGGAGGTCAACCATCCGGAAAAAACGACGTCCTCGTCGTTTAATGGCAACCTGGGTGTTTCGTTAACACTATATTTTCGGTAACGAAATAAGTAGGAAAGGGGGTTGACCAGGAGGTCAACCATCAGGAAAAACGACGTCCTCGTCGTTTAATGGCAATATAGTTGTTTCGTTAACACTTGCTTTTCGGTAACGAAATAAGTAGGAAAAGGGGGTTGACCGAGGAGGTCAACCATCCGGGGTTACAGTTTGACCAGGAGGTCAACCATCCGGAAAAACGACATCCTCGTCGTTTAATGGCAACCCGGGTGTTTCGTTACCACTTGCTTTTCGTGAAATAAATAGGAAAGGGGGGTTGACCAGGGTCAACCTTCGAGACACGGTTGACCAGGAGGTCAACCATCCGAGTTTTAATCCACTCTCCACAGATTAAACCTTTTTTTGCCCGTCTTTTTCTTAAAAATCGGAATTAGAACTCCGGCTAAAAGAAAAATACTTGACCTAATATGCCGAGCAAAACTTTTAGTGATATAAAAGATTGAAAGAAGTGAGGTATGCTAATGCGGAAGATATATATTGCCGGTAACTGGAAGATGAACAAAGGTTTACAGGACACAAAGAATTTTTTGGAGACAGTAATTCCTGAACTTAATAAGCTTAAATTGGAAAATGTAATACCTTTAATTGCACCGGCTTATCCCTTTCTGGAAGAAGCACTGAAGGGCTCTTATGGTTCCTGTATGCAGGTTTCTGCTCAGGATGTTTCCGTTCATTCAGAAGGCGCTTACACCGGAGAGGTCTCAGCAGGAATGCTGGCATCTTTGGGCTTGAAATATTGTATTGTAGGCCATTCTGAACGCCGTCAATACCATAATGAAACAGATGCAACCGTAAATGCTAAAATACTAAAGCTTTTTGAAAATCATATAACTCCTCTTGTTTGTATCGGAGAAACATTGCAACAACGGGAAGAGGGGAAAACAGAGAATGTTATTTTAAGCCAGCTTTCGGGTTGTCTGAAAAATATAAAACTGGTTAGTGGTGAGGAAATAATTTTGGCTTATGAACCCGTTTGGGCAATTGGAACTGGAAAAACTGCCACTCCTTCACAGGCACAGGAAGTGCATAATTTAATTCGTAATTGGCTGAAAAGCAATTATAGCGATAAGGTTGCCGAAAAACTCTCCCTTCTTTATGGCGGAAGCATAAAACCCGGTAACCTGCAAGAACTTTTGGATTGCGAAGATATTGATGGAGGACTAATTGGAGGAGCTTCCTTAAAAGAAGAGGATTTTCTGGAAATGGTGCAAATTGGAATGAAAAGTAAAGGACAAGAATGTTAGATATTAAGTTTATTCGTAATAACATAGAACTCGTTAGGCAGGCAATCAGCAATAAAAATGAAAAGGCGGATTTGGATAAACTGCTGGAAATTGATGAACAAAGACGCCAACTGCAATTTGCATTTGATAACTTAAAGGCACATCAAAACAGCGTTTCTGCCCTCATTGCCCAAAAGAAAAAAACCGGGGATAACATTGAAAATGAGCTTAAAGCAATGACCAATACAGCGGAAGCAATTAAAGCAATCTCCGCTCATTTGAGCATTGTAAACGAAAAACTGGAAAAAATGCTGTTAACTATTCCCAATATTCCGCAAGCTGATGTTCCCGTTGGCAGAGATGAAAGCTCCAATAAAATCGTAAAAATTTGGGGGGAACCGAAACAATTTCCCTTTACTCCCAAAGACCATCTAGAACTGGCAAGCCAAAATAAACTGCTGGATTTACCCCGGGGAGCAAAAATCAGCGGTAGCGGTTTTCCTCTTTATACAGGTGAAGGTGCTCGCATAGAACGCGCTCTCATAAACTTTATGCTGGAATTTCATCTGCAGAAACATCATTACACTGAACTGATGGCTCCCGTAATTGTAAACCGGAAAACGATGACGGGAACAGGACAACTTCCCAAACTTGAAGAAGATATGTATCGGATTGAAAAGGATGATTTGTTTCTTATTCCCACTGCAGAAGTTCCGGTTACCAATATTTTTGCCGATGAAGTGCTTTCCTACAAAGACCTGCCCCAAAAATTTGTAGCATACACTCCTTGCTTTAGAAGAGAAGCCGGTTCCTACGGAAAAGAAACAAAAGGTTTGCAACGCCTACATCAATTCAATAAAGTGGAATTAGTTCATTTTACAGAACCGGAAAAATCTGCCGAGGCACTGGAACAAATTCTCTCCGATGCGGAAGATATTTTACAGGCATTCAATTTGCATTATAGAGTTGTAGCCCTTTGTACCGGTGATTTATCTTTCGCCTCTCAAAAAACATACGATTTAGAGGTTTGGGCTCCTGGAACAGGAAAATACCTGGAAGTGAGTTCAGTTAGCACTTTTGGTGAATTTCAAGCACGCCGCGCTAATATCCGTTATAAGGATAAAACCGGAAAAGTGAAACACCTGCATACCTTAAACGGTTCCGGAGTTGCTACTCCGCGTTTGCTGATTGCCATTTGGGAAACATATCAACAAGAAGATGGAACTATTAAACTGCCAGCTGTTTTGGACCCCTTTCTCGGTATAACAATTTAGTATTTAAGAGAATTATGAACCTTTCCGGGCAGGAGAGAAAAAAAATTTTAAGACCTCATAAGAGGATGGAAAATGAATAAAAATGAATTAGGACTGCTGGATATTATTCTGGTAATTGCCAAACGCAAAACTTTGGTTATAAGTATTTGCCTTCTTGTAGCTATTGGCGCTATCATCTATTCACTGGTAGTTCCTCAATATTGGGAATCCAAAGCAACCCTGATGCCTATTGCGGAATCGGGAAGTTTAGGTTCTTTAGGAGGAGGTTTTATGGACCTTTTAGGCAGTGGTCTTCTCCAAACCGATAAATATGATATGGCAGTGGATTTCATTTACATAATGCAAAGCCGTAAATTTCAGGAAGAGGTGATCAGAAAGTTTAATCTGATACCCTATTATAAAATAAACGAACCTGATACCCTCAAAGCTATGGAACTGGCAGTAAAAAAATTAAGCGAATCCACAATGCAGATATTTTACGACCAGAAAACATACCTGGTAAATATCATAGCCGAAACCAAAAATAAAGAACTCTCCCGTCAAATCGTTCAATATCATTTGGATTCTTTGAATAAATACATTCTGCACAGTAAAATGAGCAAAGGACGCCAAAAACGGGAATTTCTGGAAAAACAGGTGGATAGTCATCTGCAAGCAGTTTATTCTCTATCCGAACAAATAAGAGATTTCCAAAAGAAAAACCGCTCTATTGATATTACTCAACAAACGGAAGCCCAACTGGAACTCTATAGTGATATTGTGGCTGAATATATGCAAACGGAAATTGAACATTCTCTTGCTTTATCCCAATACTCTGCTGATTCCCCGGTAGTTATTAATCTGGCTGAAAAACTGCAGTTATTGAAGAAAAAAATAAAAAGTTTGGAAAAAAGCGGAAGTGACCTCGTGCCGGAATATATCGTCCAAATAGATAAAATACCTGATTTGGCATGCAATATGCCCAAATGATGCTGAACCTGGAAATAGAAAAGAAAATAATTGAATACCTTTACCCTCAATTTGAGCTTGCCAAACTGGAAGAGGTGAAAGACCTGCCTACTGGAGGTTTATGATGCACCTCAACTTGCAGGTATCAGGTCTAAACCCAAAAGAGCTTTAACAGTAGTTATAAGTACTGTAGCCGCTTTTATTCTATCTTGCCTTCTTGCTTTGATAATTGAAAGCTTGCAGGGGGAAAATAAAGAAAAAACACAGGCAATTAAAGCGGCTCTTTTCGGAAGAAAGAAGGCCTCCTGAATTCCGCAACTTTAAGCGTTCCTTACAATAATATCAGATTAGGCAACCTGATAACTCCCTTTCTGCTAATAAGTTTCGTTCTGGAATGCTTTCCGGTAGCAATGGGAATTAACAATATGTATTTTTTGTTTGTTGCCTGCCTGTGTGTTATCTACGCTTTGATAAATCCGGATTTAATCGTTATCAACAAGATAAATTTCCTTCCTGCAATGTTTATGCTGGCTTGGACAAGTTATTCCTTTTTAAGTTATAATTGGTCTTTCGTGAAACAGGTCTCGGTTGTTCATTCCATACTGATATTGAAAAAAGCAATGCTTTTTATTATAGTAAGCATCTTCT
>JAXGIH010000022.1:0-23185 GCA_040770845.1 Cloacimonas sp. (SeqCode) | reverse complement strand
GTTCTGCTACTGCTAAAGATGTTTTTCAGCTTATTCAGCATATTAAAAAAGTTGTTTATGAACGCTATGGTGTTCATCTGCAAACGGAAATTCGTATTTTGGGAGAAATATGAAAAGCCGGCAAATAATTTTGCCTTTGCTTTTTTTTGTGGTTCTGGTTTTGCTCTGGCAACTTATCAGCACTAAAGGAGTTATCGCTTTTTGGGTTGTTCCTTCACCGCAACAGGTGATTCAGGTTTTTCTTGATTATCCAGGTTTGATTTGGCATCACTTAAAGCCAACTTTGATAGAAGCAATTAGCGGACTGTTAATCAGTATTGTTCTGGGCTCTATAACGGCTATTGCAATGAATTTATCCCGCCTTATCAAACAAATTATCTATCCTTATCTGATTATTTCCCAAACAGTTCCTATTATAGCTGTAGCGCCTTTACTTATAATTTGGTTTGGTTATGGCATCAGTGCTAAAATTTTTGCTGTAGTGCTGATGTGCTTTTTTCCTATTGCCTTAGGACTTTATGACGGTTTCAGGAGTGTGTCCATAGACCAGATTCGCCTTTTAACTTCAATGGGAGCAACACCCTATAAGATATTAGGATTATTAAAAATTCCGCCCGTTTTGCCCAATTTTTTTACGGGACTTAAACTATCTGCAAATTTATGGATGCGGATGGGAGCTGTGATAGGTGAATGGTTAGGTGGAACTTCCGGCTTGGGAATTTATATGACCAGAGCTACAAAGTCCTATCAAACAGCTCATATTTTTGCCGTGATTATTGTTATCGTGGCTGTCAGTTTAGCTTTGTTCGGAATCGTGGCTTTGCTGGATAGGATTTTACTGAAATGGAAATATCATCCTATTGATGAATATCTGGAACCCGAAAAAAAATAACCTCTCACAGATAAAAATAAGTGCACGCAGATTACGCAGATTACGCAGATTTTTTTATTTATAATTATCCTTATATTGAAATCCGGCTGAGCCAGTCGATCCGGTTATCTGAATTCTCTTAGTCATTCTTCATTTTTCATTTTTATTTGTGCTTCTTGGCTTGGAACTTGGACAAAATCGCCGGGTTGGAAGTTCCCGGAAAAGCGGACGCGGACATAGTGATCGCTCAAAAATTCGCAGTAGCCGTTGGTGTTTTTTTCCACAATTCCGCGTAACAGGATATTATTTTCCATTAGGGATTTAGTATAGGCGGAAGTCAGTTCGCGGGAAATTTGGCTGAGTTCATTGGCTCTGCGGTTTTTAATGGTTTTAGAGATTTGGTTAGGAAAATCAAAAGCAGGGGTTCCTTTTCTTTTAGAAAAAGTGAAAATATGTAGATAAGCCAGGGGTAAAGAGCGCAAAAATTCACAGGTCTGGTTATGTTCTTCTTCCGTTTCACCAGGAAAACCGGTTATTACATCCATTCCGATTGCCGGATAGGGAACGCGTTCACAAATCTTAACTATTAGTTGGTTAATTGTGGTGGAGGTATAGTGGCGTCTCATCCTTTTTAGCCCAGAATCAGCACCACATTGCAACGGTATATGATAATGCGGGCAAAGCTTGGGAATTAAGGGAAGAGTGTTAATTAGTTTATCATTAAACAGTTGCGGTTCAACGGAGCTAAGGCGAATCAATTCCAAGCCCTGCAATTCGTTTAAGCGGAGCAAAACATCGGTTAAATCGTTATTTCAATCTTTGTATAGCCCTAAGTTAATTCCTGATAGCACAATTTCCTTATAACCGTTTTCCACAAATAACTTGGCTTGCTGAATAACTTGTTCCAAAGTTGCCGATCTGCTTCTGCCCCTTCCATAAGGAACTGCACAATAGGCACAGTTAAAATCGCAGCCGTCTTGAATAATTTGAAAGGCGCGTGTGCGGTTATACATTTTAGCAGTTGGCTTATAGACAAATTCCTTTGCCTGCATAATATCCATAAATTCGTAGTTGCCACCAGCAAGGATATCCGCAATATTCAGTTTCTGCTGATTATCTATAATCCAGTCAACATTGCCCATTTTGGCAATTTCTTCCGGATAGCGTTGAGCAAAGCAGCCAGTTACGACAATTTTGGCAAAGGGGTTTTGCGCTTTTTGAGATAATGCCTGACGGATTAAATAGCGGCTTTTATAGTCGGTTCGGTTCGTTACAGTGCAGGTATTGATGATATAAATATCCGCTTCTTCCTGCCAGGGAACTAACTTAAAGTTGTTGAACTGGTCTAAAATTATGGAGGACTCGGCTTGATTGGCTTTGCAACCAAGGGTAGCAATAGCGATGCGAATCACGATTTTAACAAGAATTGACAGATGGCAGGTGCATAAAGTTTGTGTTCAATTTCCAGCACTTTTTCAGCAATTTCTTCCGGACTTTTACAGGAACTGATATCCACTTTTTGCTGAGCTACAATTTTTCCCTTATCATATTGGGAATTAACAAGATGAATAGTAACACCGGAAAATTTGTCACAGGAAGCAAAAACCGCTTTATGCACAGCCATTCCATACATACCTTTGCCTCCGTATTGGGGCAATAAGGCAGGATGGATGTTTAAAATAGGGACTTGAACATCCTCAATAAAATTCTCCGAGAGCTGTTTTAAAAAACCCGCTAAGGCAATCAGTTCTATGTTATGTTGTTGGCAAAGGTTTATTGCCTGTTGTTCAAAAAGTTGCATATTGCGGGTAGAAATAATATGGTAATTCAATCCTTTTTCTTCAGCCAATTGAACTGCAGGCGCATCTTTGCGGGTGAAAATGACCAAAGCGACTTCAATGGGTAACTTATTCTGTGTAAAATAGTTATGCAATGCACACAAATTTGAGCCCCGACTTAATCCGCTGCAAAAAACAGCTATTTTATGGGTTGCAGATGCAGGTCTTTCCATTGCTGTTCATCTACTTCCGAAGGTGCCTGGCTCATTAAGTCCGTTGCCTTCAATGTTTTAGGGAAAGCAATAACATCTCGGATGGATTCAGCTCCCGTCATAATCATAACTAATCTATCCAAACCAGGAGCTATTCCTCCGTGTGGTGGAGTTCCATATTTTAGTGCTTCCAGAAAGAACCCGAAACGCTTCTGCAGTTCTTCTTCACTAAAACCAAGAATATCAAATATTTTCTTTTGGATGTCATAACGATGACACCTGATACTGCCGCTGGAAAGTTCAACTCCATTGCAGACAAGGTCATAAAGTTGTCCAGTAATTTCACCGATTTTTTCGGGAATATCCAGATAGGGAATATGTTCTTCTTTAGGTAAGGTAAACATATGATGAGCTGGTTCCCATTTACCTGTTTCCAGATTTTTAGTAAAGAGGGGAAAATCCGTTATCCAGCAAAAGGCAAAACTGTTTTCGGGAATAAGATTTAATTGGGGAGCTAAGAAATTACGAATTCCTGCTAAAACCTTGCTTACCATTTCATAATTATCTGCGGCAAAGGCAAGAAGGTCATTTTTTTGAGCTTGGGTAGCTTGAATAATTGCCTCTGCTTCTTCAGGGCTAAGGAATTTACTGATGCCACCTTCCAAACCGTTTTCCGTTACTTTGGCAAAGGCAATTCCTTTACCTCCCAAGTGCTTAGCAAGTTCTACCAGTTCATCCTGTTGCTTTCTGCTGAAATCAGCTGCTTTAGGAATGGCGATTGCTTTAACTACTCCTCCGTTTTTCAGGGCGGAAGAAAAGACATTAAAACCACTATTTTTCACTATGTTAGAAATGTCAAATAACTTCATTTCAAAACGAATATCGGGTTTATCACAGCCATAATTCTCCATTGCTTCCGCATAAGGAATAACAGGAAAAGGAATGCTTAAATTATATCCCAAGACCTCCTGAAAAAGTTTGGCAAAAAGGCGTTCTATAAGATCAAAGATTTGCGCTTGAGAAACGAAACTCAGCTCTATATCCAATTGCGTAAATTCGGGCTGTCTATCTGCTCTTAAATCCTCATCCCGAAAGCATCTGGCAATTTGATAATATCTGTCAAAGCCGGCAATCATTAAAAGCTGTTTAAACATTTGGGGGGATTGCGGCAAAGCATAAAACTTTCCTGGTTGCATTCTACTGGGAACAAGATAATCCCTTGCTCCTTCAGGAGTGCTTTTCATCAGGATGGGAGTTTCAATTTCATAAAAACCCTCATTATTGAGAAATTCCCGTATAATTTGCATTATGCGGTGCCTGGTGATAATTATCTTTTGCAGTTTGGGACGACGCAAATCCAAATAGCGATAAGTAAGCCGCAAATCCTCTTCCGCCATAGCGACTTCACTAAATTGAACAGGAAGGGGTTGTGCATCATTTAAGATATAAAATTCCTCCGCATCCAGTTCAATTTTGCCGGTGGGAAGATTGGGATTAATGTTGGGTTCGGTGCGCGCACAAATTTTTCCGCGGACAGCAATTACATATTCATTACGAACTTTTTCCGCTTTGGCAAAAATCTCCGGTTTTTCGGGACGGATAACAACTTGCAGAATACCTTTAACATCCCTCAGGTCTATAAAAATTAAACCGCCCAGGTCGCGGCGTTTATTCACCCAACCCATAACGGTTACTTCTTGTCCAATGTGCTCCGTATTCAAATTTCCGCAATAATGAGTGCGGGTTAAATTTCCCAGGTTATCAAGCATTGTGTTTTCTTTTTTCTCGCTTTATTAGTTTAATTTAATTGCCTCAAAGAGCTTATCTATTTTCTTCACATTTTCGCCAAGAGCATTAATCATATAGCATTTTTGGAGATATTCCTCGCTTGGATAGATAAGTGCATTATTTTTAATTGAATCAGGTAACAAATTGTTTGCCGCCTTATTGGGAGTAGCATAGCGGCAATATTCAGTATTGCGTTTACCGATTTCCGCATTTAGGAGAAAATCAATGAATTTATAGGCAAGTTCTTTATTTTTAGAGGATTTAAGCATAACGATATTATCCATCCATAAGCTGGTGCCTTCCACGGGGAGAAAGAATTTAATATCGGGATTGTTTTCCATAACCTGTAAAGCATCTCCGTTATATGCTTGAGCCAGCCAGGTTGTTCCATCGGGAACTTCGTTTTTATAGCTGTCGGAATCAAACTGCGTAATATTTTTATCCCATTCGGCAAGGGTTTTTTCTGCAGCTGCTAATGCTTCAGCGCTTGTATCATTAAGATCGTAGCCATTGTAAATTAATGCGGCACCAACAACTTCGCGTGCATCATCCAGCATCGTAACTTTGTTTTTACCGGTGAAAAAATTATCGGCTAAGATATTCCAGCTTTGGGATTTAACAACGCTTTCAGGAACATAACGCTGATTATAAATAATTCCGGTTAAGCCCCAAAAATAGGGTAGGGAATATTTATTGCCAGGGTCAAAACTGGTTGCTTCAGCAAAAGATTGTTATCCAGATTGCGGTAATTTGGAATTTTGGTTAAATCCAACGGTTCCAGTAAACCCGCGTACATAATAGTTACATGATCACCCTGGGAAAAACAAGATCAAATGCTTGCGGGAACTCATAATTTTGGTGAGCATATTTTCGTTGGAATCGTAAGTGCTATATTTGATAGTGCATTTATTCTGCTGTTCAAATTCCTTGATGAGGTCGGGATCAATATAATCACTCCAGTTGAAGATATAAAGAACAGAGCTTATTTTTACTGCAGGAACCGCAAAAAAACAGCAGAACTATGACCATTATTAGGACTATGATATTTCCTCTTTTCATCTTTCTCTCCTTTTTCTCTCACAGATTACACAGATAACACAGATAAAAAGATTAGCACACGGATTTAACGGATTTTAGCTGATTAACACAGATTTTAGTTTTTTAATTACCATTATGTAAAATCCTGCTAATCAAGTCGCTCCGTTGCTATCTGCGTTCTATTTTCTTATGTTGTCTACTTCATTCTTTATTTACTTTCGCTTGTTCAATCCCTTCCCGTAACTGCACACTCTGCAATAAAATCCAGCCAATCACAAAGAAAAAATCAAGGACAAAACGGAATAACGAATATCACCTGTCTGATGTGCTATCCATCCATATAAAATTGGACCCAATAATACAAAGAAGATAAGCGTCTGTCAAGGTATAAAATCCAACGTCTGCCTGTCTATCCCTCGGAGTTAAAGAGAAAGCATAGTTCTACTATTTGCCTGACTACTACCAATTGCCAAACCGGCAAACAGACCGACAAAATAATATTCACTGGCACTGCTGCAAAAAAATGCCCAGATAACAACACCAATCCAAATTATAAAGGGATATACTCGAGAATTTTTTACATTCCATTTATCCGTAAACCAACCGAAAAATGCTGCTCCCAAAATGGAAGTAAATTGTGCCAGAATGAAATAGGTTATCATCTGCTGAGTTGTCATCCCAAACCTTTCCGCTCCATAAATGGAAGCAAAAACAATCACTATGTATTGATGCCATCGTTATAAATAAAATAGCTGATAATATATTTCAGCAGTTGGGGTAACTTGGCAATGTTCTTTAGGGAATAAGTAACTCTTTGCCAGGCAATCCATTAATAGTTACTTCTTTTAGAGGGACGGCGAAATTCTTTCAACCAAAAAGTGAACAGGGAAAATAAAAACAGGTGCAATGCCTGCAGCAGGAAAACCAAACGCACATTGATTTTTACTAAAACTAAAGCTACAAGCAGGGAAACTAAACCACCTACATATCCTAAAGACCAGCCAAAACCTGAAACCTTACCGATATCTTCCGGCTGGCAAATTTCGGGCAAAAAAACATCGTAAAATACATTAGCACTATTGAAACCGAAATTGGCAATAATGAAGAACAACATTCCTATAAAAACATCACCTGGCTTAACAAAATAAAGCAGAGCTGTAAAAATTACGGTTATATAGCAATTAATGAAAAGCATCCGTTTTTGGCACGGGAACAATCTGCTACAGCTCCAAAAATAGGTGCTGAAATAGCAACCAGGGTCATAGAAATTCCGATTGCTCTTCCCCCAAAGCATTTCTCCATAACCGGCAGGACCCGCCTACTACATTATTGATAAAATAAACGCTGTAAACGACTGTAACAATTATAGTTGTAAAGGCAGAATTGGCAAAATCATGAAACATCAGCCGATAATACGATTTGAATTTCATTTGTCCATTCCTTCCAACTTCAGAATTTGATAGCCCTTGCCTAATATTACAGATATCTTCTTTAGTGCTGGCAATAAAAACCTGATAACGGTTATTGATGCAATTTCTTATTTGTTGAGAATGAAAAGTATCCAACTCGGCAAAAATATCGTCAAAAAGCATAATAGGTTTTATGCCGGTAACTGTTTCAATTAAGCGTGCTTGAATGAGCTTAAGAATAATAACTGCTATGCGTTTTTGCCCTTGCGAAGCATAAGTAAGCATTTTACGACCCTTAAGCTTAAATTCGTAATCATCCAAATGAGCTCCGACTAAAGAGCGTTGTAGTAATTTTTCTCTTTCTTCAATAGTTGCCAGGTGTTTTAAAATTTCTTCCGGAGAACTCTCCAAAGGCAATTTTAAAGAAGGTATATAAGCCAGAGAAATGGCAGTGGAAGCAGGAAAAATATCTTTGAAGGTCTTCTGAAAAGCGGTATTAACCTGCTTTAAATAGCGATTCCGATAATTCCAGACCTCCGCTAAAGAAGAGGCAAAAGATAAATTCCAGCTGGTAATTTCTGCCCGGGAATAGTTTCTTTTCAGCATTGCATTTCTCTGCTGAACGATATGCAAAAAATGCCTTAGGACATTGATGTAAGGAGGATAAAGCTGAGAAACTGCCAGGTCAAAATATTGTCGGCGAAAACGCGGTGCACCACTTATCAATAAATGGTCTTCTGGAGCACAATAAATAACTTTTACCACTTCAAAAAGAGAACTTAATTGGCGGATAGGCAATTCATCAATCTTTAAAAGTTTATGCTGATCTGCATAACTTAAAGAGACCTTCTTCGGGGTTTGCTGGTCACTGATAAATAAACTCTGAACACGGAAAAACTGCCCTTCAAAATTGAGCAGTTCTTCATCGTGGTGAAAACGAATGGATTTACCTATACTGCAATAGGCAATTGCCTCCAGGAGATTGGTTTTTCCACAGCCATTGGGACCAATTATCAAACAGCCCTGAGGGTTGAAATCAAACTCATTTTGGCGATAGCTGCGGAAATTCTCAAGTTCAATTTTAGCCAGGTTCAAATTTTTATGAACGCAAAGGCATCAGCAGGAAGGTTATTTCCTGATCGGGAAGGGGTGTTTCATTGTAAATCATCATCGCGTCTTTGGAAGTTCCCAGTTTGATGACAACTTTTTCCGTATCTATAGCTTCCAGAATGGAAAGCATATATTTATAGTTGAATGAAATTCCTGTAGAAGAGCCAGCAAAAGTAAAGTCATCCATATTTTCTTTAGCTTCACCGGTATCTCTGTTACTGGTATTCACTTCAAAACGATCACTATCCAAATCAAAATGAATGCGTAAATTGTCATCCGGAGCTACAAGAGCAACTCTTTTTATGGCAGTTATGAGAGCTTGCCTATCAACAACAAATTTATTTGGCAGTTCAGCAGGAAATGCTTGTTTGTAATCAGGATATTTGTGTTCCAAAACCTGAGAAGAAATAAAATATTCTCCATACAAAAACAGAATCCGGTTATGTTCCAAACCTACTTTCAATTCCTTCACTTCATCATTGAATATTTTTTGCAGAAACAGAAGGGTCTTTACTGGAATCACTTTTTCCACATAATATTGATTCTGTTCTGTAAAAATATTCATTTCCGGGTTATCATTCGGTTCCAAAGAAGATAAAAGGGACGAATTCAGAATTTTTATTTCTGCTACTTTGCGTCCATCAGTTGCTGCCATTATATGATGATCAGGATAAATCTTCCAGCAAACACCATTGAGAACAGGACGGTTTACATCCGTGGAAACGGCAAAATAGGTTTTGGAAATCATTCTGCTAAATAACTCTGCATCAATAGTTATGGGATTATTCAGTTTCGGCTCGGGAATAACAGGGAAAAGAGTGTGATCAGCAATTAACAAATTAAAATCAACTTTGCCGCATTGAATCATCAGCAGGTCGTCATTACGCCAAAGATTGATAACTCCATCGGGCATATAATTAATAATTTCATTAAAATGATGAGCAGAAACAGCAACTGTTCCACCTTCAGAAACGGCTGCAGGAAACTCTACAACAACCATAAGTTCCAAATCGGTAGTGCTGATTCGGACTTTATTGTTTTCTTCCGAGACCTCAATAAGGTAGTTGTTCAATATCGGAGATGTGTTTTTTGTAGGCACAATGGATACCAGATGTTGAATGCGGGCAAGAAGGTCTTTCTTTTCAATCGCTAATCTCATAATAACCTCACCAGTATAATTTATTTTTTTCCAGATAAATTTCCAGTGTTATTTAGTCAATCACTTTTTTGGGAAAAGAAGTTTTTCTGCCACCGAGGACACCGAAAACACCGAAGGCACAGAAGGGAATTTTAATGCGGAAATTCTTGTTTTAAGTAATATGAGCTACAAACTCCTTGACAGAAAGCAAGCGAAATTTATCAAGAAGCAGAGTATGTTTTTAGAAAATAACAAAAAATGAGTTGGATTTTGGAACCCTGAAATCTAAGGCATTAGCGAAAAATCTGGCAATTACTAAAGTAGCCGAAATTGTGCTTGATGATGAGGCAAAATGGTTACTTTCCTTAACGGAAGGTAATTTTGGCATCAATCAACGCTGCAGGAATTTTTGGAAGAACTGTATCATCCTTATGCTAATCCGGAAGCAGTAGCAACGCTAATTCGGCAAAGTATTTTAGGTGATTTATGGTTCTATGTTCAATTGCCACGGATAAGGAAAAACTTTAACCGTTATAGGGGATTTGTATTTACTGGCGGCAAAAATGCACTAAGCCAATGCAGAAAAAGAGAATTATTATTGAATATCTGGATTTCATTTCGGCTTTATGCGACAAGGAAGGCATTCGGAAGGCGTTTATGCCAAGTTACTAAACGAACTGGATAACTGGCAAAAAAACAGCAGGGAGTTATTTATTCCTTTAAATGGTGCTTGCAGAAAATGTTTAAGCAATCTGGTGCAGGTATATAAAGACAACAATATTTGTTTCAGGATGCTGAAAGACCTGTTAAAAAGGGCTTGGAATTTTGGAAGAAAACAACAGATATAGAGGGCTGGTGTGCAAAAATGGGAGCGGAAAGCAACTTGGATGTGAAACAGCTTTTCCTCAACCTTGGGCAAAAAAAATATTATCAAAAATGGCTTGAGCAACTTGAAGAAATTCAGGATTTTGCATCCTGAAAGATATTCCCTCTTTTTCCGATATAGCTGTTCTCCAACGAGAAGCGATTTGTGAATTTAGCACCTTAACCTTGAGAATACAATATATATTTTATCTTTTGGGTTTACCGGAATGGAGGACTTGCGTAATCATCTGCTTTGGGATTTGAATCGTCAATTAGCAGATTTGGAAAAGGACTTGAAGGAAGATGAAGTCCCTTTGATGTTGGATTCCATTTTTGAGACCTTATACGAATTTAAGGAAACACATCTTTCAAGTGACTGTTTTAGATTGTATCTTAACTATTGGCAAAACAGTGCTTTCTCATAAAAACAAGAAACACTGCCAGCATCTGCTCCCTAAAATTATGGAACTGGAATTTACCCCTCATGGAAAGATTAAAATAGATAAGGACTGGCAGATGGAAGTGGATAAAAATCATATCAAACATCTTAGAATGCTGCTGGAACTTATAGCTATTGATCCCTTTATGTGTAAAGACCTGCTTGCCTATTTAATTATCAGTTTAAGCCAAAAGGGTTTTTATTTCCGATACTGATCTCTTTCCAGAAAGATGTTTCCGCCTTTTTGAATTCAATTTTTAAGCCCTATAGTAGTGCAAACCAAACACCTGCTGAAAATGTTTCCCGTCTTTTTCAATGAAATTGGAGCAGAAGGTGAAATAAGGGACACGTGCATCTGGACGAATTGGGACACAGAAAAGACCTCTTAATGCACTTTTTACGCAAACAGTTACATACTGAAAGCAATAACACTCACCTCCTTTTAATTAGAAAATTTTGCAGTATTGGACTAATTTAGATTATAGAGAACTGCAGGATATGATTCGAGAAGATGTTCTCATTTATATGATATCGGATGAAATGACAAAAAGCAAAGTGCAGTGGTTAATAGTTTTTACAAAAGCATAACTTAACTCTGAAGAGCTGCTTTCTCTTTCACGGCAAAGGGTTAGTAAATTATTTGAAAACGAGCCAAAGGAGGACTTTTCTTTAGAACGACTGAAACTTCTATGTTACTCGCATTTTCTGCTGAAGGACAAGTATAATCTGGATCGCCTTATGATATTGTAAAATTTCTAACCCGTTACAGCTGGTTTGATGCTCACGAACATAATCGCCTTGCCAATAGCTTTATGAGAAAGGATTATGACAGTTCAATTAGGCAATTGCTTTCCTATATAGGCAAAATGAACAGCGTTATTTTAGACCCACAACCTACTATTGCCTGGGAAAACATATATTACAAAAGACACATTGCTGCCGGCATTCCTTCTATGTATGGAATGTATCGTGAACCGAAACTGGAAGCAATGGGAATGATTTTTAGAATAGAAAATGTGGTTAAACGGCTTTTTGAACGCAATGTGCAACAATTGAACCTGAGCTATATTACCGGCAAGACCCTGAAAAGAATTATCCGGATATTGGAATTATACGATTATGCAATGAAACAGATTTTGGTTACAAGTGATGCTTACGGTTCTGCTTTGAATATGTTAAGATCAGCTCAATATCTCAGCAATCTTTCCATAGACCAGTATCTGGATATTTTCAAGTTGCTGAAAGATAGTGTGGTGGAAATTATAAACGAATACTATTATAGATTTTACGAAGGGCAATTGAGGCAAATTGGAATGCGAATAGCAGAAAAGGAGAAAGGGAAAAAAGGTAGGGGAACTAAGGAAATAGAAATTTTTGCCGAAGAATTTTATCGTAATCTGCTTTCCAAATCCTTTCTGGTGCAGGGCTTGGATAATTTTATCACCCGAATCTTGGAATCCTTATCTGCGATGAAAAATCTTTTTAAGCCGGAAGATATTCTCAAAGTAATGAGCTATGATCCCGATAAACTCTTTTTCCACTTAAATAAAAAGAATTCCCGCATAGAAAATCAGGTGCTTTTGGGTTCTAAAGCATATTTTCTGAAACGGATGTATCAATATGAATTTCCGGTTCCTCCAGGTTTTGTGATTACTACAGACCTTTTCCGTCATCGGAATATTATTAATACACATCCCGATATATCTAACGAATTGGATAACTTAATTTTGCAGAATTTAAACATTTTGGAAAAGAATACAGGGCTTGTTTTAGGCGATCCGGAAAGACCGTTATTGCTTTCTGTCCGTTCAGGAGCTCCAATGAGTTTGCCCGGAGCAATGAACACTTTTTTGAATATTGGTTTAACTGATGAAGTTACATATAAACTTTCCCGTCGTCCTAATTATGGGTGGACTGCCTGGGATTGTTACAGACGGTTAATTCAAAGCTGGGGTATGGCTTTTGGAATTGACCGCGATGAATTTGATGCCGTTATGCTAAACTATAAGAAAAAGTATAATGTTGAGCTAAAAACCCAATTTTCAGATAGGCAGATGCAGGATATGGTGCAGGATTATCAAAAAGTGCTGGCTAAACATAATATTGAACTGGAACAGCAACCCTTTATGCAACTTTATAAAGCAATTTCCAATGTTCTGGATAGCTGGAATACGGATAGAGCCCGATTATATCGTCAAAATTGCATATTGCCGATGAATGGGGAACTGCAGTTATTATTCAGAAAATGGTTTTAGGAAATATATCTCTGGAATCGGAACGGAGTTCTTTTTACTTATGCGGATTTTAATGAGAAGGCGGAATTTGTTTAAAATGGCGATTTTACGCTGTGCAGTCAGGGAGAGGATGTTGTATGCAGTTTTAGTGCATACTTTACCTATTTCCGAAATGCAGCGTTTACATAGCAAAACAGCGGTTTCCAGTTCCTGGAAAAATACCTTTCCCGCAATCTACAATGCTTTGATGCGCTATGTGAAACAGCTTATTGAGGATAAAATTATCCTCATCAGGAAATGGAATTTACTTTTGAAGGTCGCTTCTCCCGATCAGTTATATATTTTACAAACTCGCGATCAGGTTATTCAAAAAGCTCCGGACTATAAGGTCTTCGGAACAACAAAGGAGAGCAAAAAAACTTGCTTACGGCATTGGCATCGGAAAAGGCGCTGTGAACGGAATTGTGTTCAGCAAAGAAGATATTGAAAAAATTGCCATTAAGGGGTGAAGCCCTTGTTTTAGTGCGTCCTGATACGGTTCCTGACGATATGGAACTTCTTTTTGAATGCTAGGGATTGTTAACTTCAAGGGGTGGAGTAACTTCTCATGCAGCGGTTACAGCTACTCGTTTGGGCTTAATCGGAGTTGTAAATTGTCGGGATTTAGTAGTTTTCGGAATCGGATTCGAATTGCAGAATAGGCAGTACCTATTTGAAAGCGGGTGATAAAATAGCTCTGGAATGCTACCAGTGGAGCTATTTATTTGGGGCATTATCCTCTCGTTAGTGTGCATTGTTTATAATATAATAAAAAAGATAGAAGAGGAGAAAGCAAATGAAAGTGAACTTAGGGGAACAAAAAACTACTCGGAATTAACGGTCTGGGTAGAATTGGAAAACTGCTGTTATGGAACCAGTTACACCTTAAGTACTTTGACGGAATTGTGGTAAACTGTGGAAGAATTGTAGGCAAAACCCTGGATGACCTTATTCAAGTAATAGAAATGGATTAGCACTTACGGTTCTATCCATAAGTTTCTCTATGGAGTTGTAGGAAAAAGCGGAAATTAAAATCACCGGATGCTGAAGAACCCTTTTGGAAATTGAAGGAATGCTGGTAAAAATTTTAAGAACAACGCGTGACCCTAAAGATATTAACTGGCTTAATGAAGGGGTAGAATTGTGGTTGATTGCACAGGAATTTTCTGAATCCTACAATGCACACTGATTCTGGAAAACCCTGTTTAAGAGGACATTTAGATGCGGGAGCCATAAAGTTATCTGCAGCGCACCTTTTAGATAAAATCCGGAAATACGGTTCCGGATGATGCCAAAACAATGATTTACGGCATTAACCATCTGGAATATGATCCCTAAAACATAATATAATTTCAGCGGCTTCCTGCACTACAATAAACTTGGCACATATGTTGAAACCGCTTTTGGAAAATCAAAAACTTCCCGAATATTAACCGCTTCTATGAGTACTATTCATTCTGCTACAAACACTCAATCCATTTTTGGATAGTGTTCCGAAAACTGATGCTTCCGACTTAAGAAAATCAAGAAGCGTTTTTTTAAATAATATAATTCTTTCCACAACCGGCGTTACTAAAGCACTGGAACAAGTTATGCCCAATATTAAACATATCGGTTTTATGGCTGATAGCGTCCAATTCCAACCACGACTGTTTCTCTTATAAACTTAAATGTTACTTTTCATACGGAACTGGACGAGCTGGGAGAGCCGTTATTAAACCGTAAACTGATCAATGAAGTGTATCAAAAAGCTGCTGAGAACTCCCAAAAGACCTGCTGTTAATCAGCCACCGACAAAATGTTTCCGCAGATATGATTGGAACTATGGCTGCAGTTGTTATTGAAGCACATGAAACACATACCCGCACCGGTTTTATTACTATTCCTTCATCAACCGCAGCTGAACAAGGTATTCTTACGGATAAAGTTCTGGAAATGCCCGTAACCATGCAAAATCTTTAGCTGGTATGATAATGAACTTGGCTCTTATGTCAACCAGTGCCTTTCAGATTAACCAATTACATAGAAGAAACGCTGTAAAAGCTAACGAGTGAATAGGTTAACGGGTGGCGAACGGATGAAGGGGTAAGCAAGTTAGCAAAGGAACAGGTTAACGGGTGATTGAGTGAAGTGAAAAAGACAAAAGAGGAAACCCGCAGTAAACCTGAAGAATGTAATTTACCCACTTAGAAGGTATATTATTACTTGAGGTTGCCGAATTCCGGTTCGGCAACTTCTTTTTATAAATTAGTTATTTGCCTTTTTTATAGTGGAAAAAGAGTAAATTTTCCGGATACCTTTTGTTTTAACTCCCAATTTTTAAGTTTGAAGACCAGCTAAAGAGCGGTTGTAAGTGAAAAAAGATTGTGGAGTGTGGTTACATTGAAGGGAGGTGAAAAGGGAAAGTCAAAACTTCCTGCTGCGCGGTTGTAATTGAAAGAGATTGAGGGGTATGGTTAAATTGAGGGTAGGAGAAAATTGTAAGTAAGAACATCCCGCGCTCTTTCTATCTTTATATTTAGCCATCTTGCCATCCCGCGATATTTCACAACTTAAAAATTTTACTTGCCTATAAATGCAAATCTATAAATATGCACCCAAAAATTGATTATTACGACTTGAAAAATTCAAGCCAAAGGGAGTGTTGATGCGCTTGAAAACATTTCCCGGAGGTGTTCATCCTCCGGATGAAAAGAAGTATAGTGCTGCTATGCCTATAACTGAAATTCCGCTACCCCAAAAAGTGTGTATCCATCTTTCTCAGCATATTGGTTCTCCTTCAAAGCCAATTGTAGCTGTGGGTGATGAGGTTTTAACAGGTCAAAAAATTGCGGAAGCAACAGGTTATGTGTCGCTGGTTCAACATTCTTCAATTTCCGGAAAAGTTACAGCCATAAACCGTTTTCCTAATGCTACAGGTTCCAGTTCTATGGCAATTCAAATTACCGGAGATGGTTCCGACAAATGGATAGAACTTGTTGATGAACCGAATGTTATGGATTTACCCCTGGAAGAAATGAAAAAAAGAATTGGTGAAGCCGGTATTTGCGGAATGGGTGGTGCAGGTTTTCCAACTTTGGTAAAGCTTTCTCCTCCTGCAGATAAACCGATAGATACGGTTATTTTGAACGGAGTAGAATGCGAACCATATTTAACCAGCGACCATCGTTTGATGCTGGAAAAAGGTGAAGAAATCTTAATCGGCTTAAAACTGATAATGAAAATTTTAAGTGCTAAAAAAGGAATGATCGGAATTGAAGCCAATAAACCCGATGCCATTGCTAAAATGCAGGAACTGACTAAAAATGAACCTGCTATGGAAGTAGTTCCCTTAAAATTGCGTTACCCTCAAGGTGCCGAAAAACAGCTTATCTATGCTGCTACCAAAAGAAAAGTTCCTGCTGGTGGTCTTCCTTTGGAAGTTGGAATTGTAGTGCAAAATGTAGGAACTGCCTTTGCCATTTATGAAGCGATTCGTTATCAAAAGCCGTTAATTCAAAGAGTAATAACGGTAACCGGTTCTCCCGTTACAAAGCCCCAAAATCTTTTAGCCAGGATTGGAACTCCTTTTTCCGAACTCGTTGATTTTTGCGGAGGAACAAAAGAAGAAGTAGGAAAAGTTATTTGTGGCGGACCAATGATGGGTTTTGCCCTCCCCACTTTAGAAGCAACAGTGGGAAAAGGAAGCGGTGGATTGGTTTTAATGAATACTGAAGATGCCCGTTTAAATGAAGAAGGAAATTGTTTGCGTTGTGCCCGCTGTGTAGATGTCTGCCCGCTGAATTTGGTTCCCTGTATGATTGTTTCTGCCGTAAAATACGACAATCAAAAACTTGCTGTCAGATCAGGGCTGAATGATTGTATGAAATGTGGTGCCTGTGCCTATGTATGCCCTGCTCAAATTCGTTTGGTGCAATATATTGATACCGGCAAAATTCGTTATGCTGAAGCCAAAAAGTAGGTGAAGAAAATGAAAGATAGATTTATTGTTTCCCCAGCTCCTCATTTTCACGATAAAACCACAACTAAAAATGTGATGTGGAATGTGGTCCTGGCTTTAACTCCCGCTTTAATTTTCGCTATTTATTATTGGGGTTTTAATTCGTTGTTATTAACTCTGTTAGGCGCTGTTTCAGCGATGGTAACAGAGGCAATAATTCAAAAATTTCGCAAAGTTCCGATTACGGTTTCCGATGGCAGTGCTTTTTTAACAGGTATGCTGCTTGCCTATAATATCAATGCTGGAGCTCCCTGGTGGGTTCCTGTTTTGGGAGCTGCTTTTGCCATTGCTATTGGCAAACAGGTTTTTGGCGGTTTAGGCAATAATCCTGTTAATCCTGCTCTTTTGGGAAGGGCTTTTTTAATGGCTTCCTGGCCCACCATAATGACAGCCGGATGGGCAAAACCTAAAAGTGGAACCTTAAGCGGAATAACCGATCCGAATGTGATAGCTGTAAACCTGCAAAATTTATCTCCCAAAGCTTATGATCTGGTAACAGGTGCTACTCCCTTAAAAGTAGCTCAAACCTTAAGGGACAGCAGTTTTGTATCTTCGCTTGGTGCAAATGCCGGTCAAGGTTTTAGACCTACAAATCGTATTTTCGGCAAAACTTAACTCATCTATCTGCCTTAAAAATCTTTTCTCTGGGAAATATCGGTGGCTGACATGAGGAAACATGTTTTTGCTTTACTTTAGGCGCAGCTTATTTGCTTTATAAAACATAATTGAATGGCGGATCCTCTTTTCTATATAGGAACCGTTTTTGTGCTCTCTTTCTTTTAGCTCCGCTGAAAGGTTCAGGTTTTAGTCCCTTATTGCCATTTTTTCATATTTTTTCCGGCGGATTGATGTTAGGTGCATTTTTTTTTATGGCAACGGATTATACAACAACACCAATAACCAAAAGCGGGAGAATAATTTTTGCTATAGGTTGCGGAATTTTAACAGTAGTAATTCGGTTGTATGGTGGCTATCCTGAAGGGCGTAAGCTACAGCATTTTGTTTATGAATGTGTTGACTCCTTTAATTGATAAATTTACTATGCCCAAAGCATTTGGGAGGGTAAAAAAATGAAAATATTTTTACAACTTGGTTTAATACTGCTTGCCTTTTGTGTGGTAGCAACTGCACTTTTGGCTTATGTGAATTCTATTACTAAACCTCAAATTGATTCTATTCAACAGAAAGAAGCGGAAGAAACCCGTCGCAAACTGATTCCGGATAGCGATTTTGAGGAAATACAAGGTGAATTTACTTACTATATTGCTAAAGATAGTAAAACAGGCGAAGTGAAGGGCTATGTTTTTACGGCAGAAAAAAATGGCTATAACGGTCCTGTAAAAACAATGGCAGCAGTGGATAAGGATTATAATATTATAGCTATAAATGTAATTCAACAAACAGAAACTCCCGGCTTGGGAACAAATTCCACTCAACCCAAATTTACAGACCAGTTTAAAGGAAAAACCGTGGAACAACTAATTGTAGATAAAGACGGTGGAGTTCCTCCCAATTGTATTAAAGCCATAACAGGAGCTACTATTACCACCCGTGCAGTAACAAATTCTGTGAAGGAATCCATTGAAATGCTGAAAACTCAGGTTCAAACAAAAAACACTACTCCCAATGAGACAGGGGCAAAAGAGGAGGTGAACAAATGAGCTTTATGAAAGAATTAACCAAGGGCATAATAAAAGAAAATCCTACTTTCGTGATTGTATTGGGGATGTGCCCTACATTAGCAACTTCTACATCTGTAAATAATGCTATTGGAATGGGTTTGGCAGCTACCTTTGTGCTGATTTGTTCCAATATCTTTATTTCGCTGATTAAGAACATAACTCCCGATAAAATTCGTATTCCAGTATATGTAATTGTAATAGCTGCTTTCGTTTCCATAGTGGATATGAGTATGGCTGCTTATTTACCAGCTTTGCATAAATCCTTGGGTCTGTTTATTCCGTTGATTGTAGTGAATTGTATCATACTGGGTAGAGCCGAAGCTTATGCCAATAAGAATAATGTGATCAATTCTATTGCTGATGGCATTGGAATGGGGCTGGGTTTTACTCTTGCTCTATCGGTTGTTGCTACAATCCGGGAAATTTTAGGTAATGGCACCTGGTTGAATATGAGAGTTATGCCTAAAACTTATGATCCGATGCTGATTACTTTGCTTGCTCCCGGTGCCTTTATCACTTTAGGACTTTTGATAGCATTGATGAATATGCTGAAGGAGAAAAAATAATGGGATTCCTTGGGCACCTTTTCACAATGGCAATTTCTGCCATTTTAATCCAGAACTTTGTTCTTTCCCGTTTCTTAGGTCTTTGCCCTTACCTGGGGGTTTCCAAAAAAATGGATTCTGCCTTCGGAATGGGGATGGCTGTTATTTTTGTGATGACCTTAGCTTCTGCTTTTTGCTATTTGATTTATCAATACATCCTGGTTCCTTTTGAACTGGAATATCTGCGAACCCTGGCTTTTATTTTAACGATTGCCTCTCTGGTGCAGTTTGTAGAAATGTTTATTAAGAAGAATTCCCCTGCCCTGTATAAATCCCTGGGCGTTTATCTTCCATTAATTACAACCAACTGTGCCGTTTTAGGTGTGGCAATTCTGAATATTACTCCTTTAGCGGATGGAACGCGTTACAATTTCATTTGGGCTGTCTTAAACGGCTTTCTTTCAGGCGTTGGTTTCACTTTTGTCCTTTTGGCAATGGCGGGAATTAGAGAACGACTGGAAATGGTTGAAATGCCAAAAAGTATGCGTGGAATGTCCAGCGGTTTAATTCTTGCCGGAACAATGGCTTTGGCTTTTTACGGTTTTATGGGAATGAAGTTTTAAAGGAAAGGTGGAATATGCTTTATCTAATTGTTGTTCCAATGGCTGCAACCGGTTTTTCTGCCATTTTGTTGCCGGTTGCTATTATGGGTTCTCTGGGTTTGATTTTTGGGCTAATTCTTGCCTTTGCTTCCAAGGTCTTTCCCGTTACCGTTGATGAACGCATAGAAAAAATTATAAAGGTTTTGCCCGGAGCTAATTGTGGCGCTTGTGGTCAACCTGGATGTTCAGGATATGCTACAGCTATTGTGAACGAAGGCAAGGACTTGAATTTATGCGCTCCCGGAGGTCCTGCCGTAGTAGAAAAAATAGCTCAAATTATGGGTAAAGAAGCAACTGCTAAAGATAAAAAAATTGCCGTAATTCATTGCAGCAGTGGAGGTAAAAATAATACTAAATGGAAATATGCTTATCAGGGAATTGAAAGCTGCCTTTCTGCAGTAAATATTGCCGATGGACCCAATCTGTGCTCCTATGGTTGCGTGGGTTTCAATGATTGCGTAGCTGCCTGTAAATTTGACGCTATCAGTATTGATAATGAAGGTATGCGGGTTATTGATAGAGAAAAATGCACAGGTTGCGGCGCTTGCGTAACTGCGTGCCCGCGAAAATTAATAATGCTGGTTCCAGCAAGTATGAATGTGTTTATTTCCTGCAGTTCCAAAGATAAAAATCCGTTACCCAAACAAAATTGCGGAGCCGATAAACCCTGCATTGGCTGTGGTTTGTGTGCCAAAAAATGCCCTGCTGAGGCAATAACTGTAGAGAATAATATCGCCAGGATTGATTACAGTAAATGTACCGATTGTGGAACCTGTGCTACTGTTTGTCCTACAAAAGCTATTATAGACCTGAAAGCAGGTTCACGACCGGAAGCTTGATTTCCTCGTTAACCACCACAAATTTCCGAAGGTTGATTTCCTTATCAACCACAGGAAATTATACTTCCTGCAGCTTGTCATTCCTGTAAATGAAGGAATCCAGAAAATAAACTACATAGTAAGATTGAAAGTAAAACGACGAGGACATCGTTCTTCCTGTAAGTAAGAAACCATTAGCACTTTCAGAATTTTATTCCTTTCTATATTCTGAATGGTGCTTATGATTTATAAAGGCGCAAAAAAGGAGCTAACTTACCACCTCTCTATCTCATTATCTCACGGATAAAAGATTTGACAAAAAAGCCCAATTGTAAAGGTTGACATTGAACTTTACTCTTTAAGGGCAAGGGGAAAGCAAGGTCTATAGGCATCCTAAACTAAAAATTATGATGGAAGTAAAATGCGAACTTTTGATGCTGTTCTTCCTTATTTGAAGAAGAGCTACACCCGAATTTTGGGTGGACTGGTAATGTTAATTCTGGTGGATCTGGTGCAGCTTGCTGTTCCCAAAGTAATGCAATATGCCATAGATCATATTCAGGAAAGGACTATAGATCAACAGGGTCTGCTTTGGATTGCTTTAATTATTTTTGCCTTTGCAATTGCGGTAATGGTTTTAAGGTTTTTCTGGAGAATTTTAATAATAGGCAATTCCTACAACATTGAAAAGAGTTTGCGTCAGGATTTTTACGATCATTTGCTTAGATTATCCCAGAATTTTTTTAATAAAAGCAAAACCGGTGACTTGATGGCTTATGCCACTAACGATTTAAACGGTTCGTCAACTTTTCGGTATGGGTCTAATTTCAGCAATGGATATTGTTTTAATGACCATTGCTTCTTTGCTTTTATGGTTTCTATTAATCCCAGGTTGACCTTATTGGCAGTCCTTCCTATGCCGGTGATATCATTAATACCTGTATTTCGGCAAAAAAGTGCATACTCGTTTTAAAGCTGTGCAGAAAAGTTTTGCTACTTTAAGCGGTAGAGTTCAGGAAACCATTTCCGGTATCAGAATAGTGAAAGCATTCTGTCAGGAAAAAACGGAGCTAAAAAAAATAGATGATGTTTCTCACGATTTTGTAAATCAAAATATTGCTCTTGCCAAGATTGCAGGTGTGTTTCATCCTTTTATGGGTTTTATCGTAAGCATAAGTATGATTATTACTATTTACTTTGGAGGTAAATCTGCTATTCGGGGAGAAATAAGTGTAGGTGGCTTCATTGCTTTCTTCCAATATCTCGGAATGCTTGTTTGGCCTATGATTGCTATTGGTTGGATTGTAGATATATATCAAAGAGGAACTGCTTCCCTGAAACGGTTAAATGAAATATTTGAAATAAAGCCCGAAATTGATGATGTCTTTGCGGATGAACGCATAACGCATCTGGAAGGTAAAATCCTATTTCAGAATTTATCTTTCCGCTATAGCGATAATCTGCCTTTAATTTTTAAAGACATCACAGCAGGTATTGAAGTAGGAAAAACACTGGCAATCGTTGGTCCGACAGGTTGCGGCAAAACTACCTTAATTGAACTTTTAGTTAGGATCTACAATCCTCCGCGAAATAGTATTTATGTAGATGATTATGAGCTGTATACTATTCCGCTGAATGTTTTGCGCAGAGATATTGTTCTTGTTCCTCAGGATATTTTCCTGTTTTCAGAATCTATTGCAGATAACATTCGTTTGGGCAATCCTGAGGCTTCCGATGAAGAGGTTTTTGAGGCAGCTCGTATTGCTCAGGTTTATGATGAAATAATGGAATTTGAACAGAAATTTGAAACCGTTGTGGGAGAAAGAGGTGTTACTCTTTCTGGAGGACAAAAACAACGCGTAGCTATTGCCAGAGCGTTGCTTACCAATCCTAATATATTGATTTTGGATGATGCTCTTTCAGCAGTGGATACAAAAACCGAGCGGCGCATTCTGAACCGCTTAATTGAAATTCGGAAAACAACTCTATCATTGCCCACCGCATTCTTTCCTGCAACATTCTGATTTGATAGTTCCGATTAATGAAGGTATTATTGCAGAACAGGGAACTCATCAAAACCTTTTGGCTAAAGGTGGATTGTATAAAGACCTCTACGAAAAACAAAGAATTAGAGCACGCTTGGAAGGAGAAGAAGAATAATGCATGGTGGTGGTGGCGGTGGCGGTTCTATGGGACGAGGAACCTATGCTGAAGATGAACTGAAAACCAAAATTTACAATAAACGGCTTTTCGGTAATATGCTTCGTTACTTGAAACCCTATCTCAAGTGGGTTATTCTTTCTTTCCTATTTTTAATGTTGATTTCTGGTGCCGAAGTTATTATTCCTTTAATTCAAAGATCGGCTATTGATGATCATATCGTTTCCGATAAGTCTATTGCCGTTTTTGCCGGGGAAAATGATTATCAAAATTTTATCACACGCTATCAAAAACTGGGATTCAAAGAATATAAATATGGTGAAAATCACTTTATAATTATCAATGCTAAAGACCGTAATAAAATAAATCGTACTGATCTGGAGTACTTACAAGAAAAA
>JAXGIH010000021.1:0-23490 GCA_040770845.1 Cloacimonas sp. (SeqCode) | reverse complement strand
AGGCAAATGCTAAACCTGGCTTTATACACTCAGATGGTTCAATATCTGGAAGCGGGTAATCGTCAGGCGGCTAAGGACTTTTTACGGGCTATCATTTTTGAAAATTTCAATATTGATACATATTATCCTACCTATTTATACATTTGGGCTGATATATCTGCTGATGATGGTGAATATGAAAGTGTTCTAAACACTCTAAACAGTTACATTCAAAACCGGGATATAATAATGAATCGTTTGCTTCCCGAAAAAATGGCAATCCTGGCAAGAGTGCAGAACTTAAATTTAGAGCCCTATTATGCTAATCCCAGCCCTGCTGAATATAAAAGGTTAGCTTCCCAAATAGATGGTATAAAAGCTGATTTAACCCGCAATTATAACGAATTAATTTCTTTGAAAGGGATTTTTTATCTGGATTCCATCGTTAATCTGCATTCAGAAGAAATGGCTATGCTGGATTCACTAAAGATGGTTATTCTTGATTATATAGATCAAAAAGTTCAGGCTGAGGAAACAATGGTAAGGGGTAATTTGTTATTTCAGCAAGTAAAACAATTATCTTCCAACTACCAAAAACAGCTTGAGATAATGGATAAAATTCTGGAAAAGCAGTATGAGCGCTTTCTGACTAATGATCCCAGTGTTCAAGGTCAAAATTTTAGTGATATGGAACTGAAACGATTATTTGATATTGAAAAGAACATTCAGCTCTATAATAATCTTATTGCTGAACTGGATAAAGATATTGCGGATCCTGATTTAGCTAATATTCAGGAGCAGTTGAAAAGGACCAGAGCAGATTATTCCGAAAAACGAACCAGTTTATTGATCAGGAAAAATGACCTGTTGCAAACTCGTAAACATATTAGCGATGTGGAAGAACAAATCTTTAACGCTCTTTTGCAGGAATATTACTCTCTCTCTCAGGATAAAAAAGATATAGATGTTCAGCTGGCTGAGATTGAACAATTTATGCAAGAAGAATCAAAAAATATTTTCACAGAAGAACAACGAAATAAAATCAAAAACCGTATTGCTACTCAAATAGCCGTAACTGCTGATAGTGGTGTGCGCAATGAGCCCATTCGTAAAAATGCCCAAGATTTAGTTGCTAATGTGGAATTTGTTAAATTGCAACTGGATTATCGCAACCTGCATATTAAGGAACAAGCACGAATCGCGCAAATAGAAAATTGGACGGAACAACAGCTGACTGAGCGGCAGGCAGAAATCTTGGCGGAAAAGCGTGATTTAATTACCCGTATTCAAAATTTTATTAACAATAATCCCAATTTTAAGGCAGTTGAACAGCCAAATGGAACCTTTCTTATCAGTAATGCTGATCTCTATTATAATCTGGCTGAGCTTCAATATGCTGTTTATCTGGAGACCCCTACTATTGCCTTGGAAAGTTATAGAAAAGTTGTTCAGCTTGATCCCAACAATGTGAATATAGATGCAGCCCTATATAATATTGGTTTTATCAGTAGTCAGCTTATCCATCAGAGGATAGGCGATAATAAAGCCAGGTTTTATGAAATAAACAGGACTGCCGTAGCTCTTGATGATGCAAGCAGATATAAGGAGTCAGATTTTGCCGAGGCGATCAGTTCCTATCAAAGAATTATAGATAACTATAAGACCTCTCCTTATTATGACGAGTCCCTATACCGTCTGGGAATTTTGTATTATTATATTGCTACCGATGCTGATCAGCCGCAGCGTTACTATGCTTTGGCACAAACTGCTTTGATGAAATTATTAACAAACCGGATGGTAAATATAAATACGATGCCATTTATCAGCGTGGATGGTTACGCTTAAATTCTTTTCAGGAACAGGATTTTATGCTGGCTACGAACAGATTTTCTAACTTTTTGTTGAATGCTGTTGACAGTGGCAAGATTTCCTGATCCTATGATCGCTAAAGGGTACCGTGAAGATGCTATAGATAATATTGCTTTCTGCCTGATTGCTGGATGGAAGCGATTTCGTACAGCCAAGGGTGTAGCAGAATTGCAAAAATATTGCTGCCAGTTACCGCAAGATCCTGAAATTATAAGCAGCATTATAGATAAAGCTGCTGCAAATAAGTTAATTTATCTACTATTCAAGCAATTGACTTTATCTGGCTGAAAATAGATATAAATCCTCTTGCCCTGGAAAATCCCACTTTAGTGGATTCCATTTTACAATTGTATGCCAGCAGCCAGTATGAACTGCAGAAGGTGTTCTGATCAAATAGCTCAGTTGTATCAGAATATTATAACCAACTATGGCAAAAACACTGCCTGGTATCAAGCAAATATGAATAACAGCAACATTTCAGGTCAGCTGGCAGTGATCAAAATGCTTATGAAAAGAGAGCTATTCGCCTGCAAAACGAATTTCTTCCGATCCTGCAATGAAACCAAATTGCTTGCTTATTATCAGCACATAGATCAATATGCTGCTTTTCCGGAGCTGCAGGGTGAAAATTATGTTGCCTGGAAAGCCCAAGCAGATAAAACCAAACTACTACTTGGCAATATACTTACCGAGCGTTCCAATTTTTTCAAACACTATTTAACAGCGATAAGAAACCTGCAGGAATTTAATGCAAAAATATCCCACAAGATGAGGATTTCTTCCTGAATGAAGGTTTGATCTCTATATTCCTTTAATATTTACAACAGTGAAAAGACCTTTATGGGGAAGGATTTCAACACGGAGCCGGAGTTTACCCGCTAATGCGGATGAGCTGTTTGCTTTATTACAGTCAAGTGCTCCAATTTATTAGTGTTCTGCGCAGTGATGCTATAAAAATCACGTGAGCGTGAATTCAGGTGATTAATATTTTAGCTAGTTTAGCAGATATTCAATATGATCATTATTGAAATTGCTGACGCTAAAAGCTCTATATCTTTCTGCCTTGGAAAATGAAGCCCTGATTCCAGAAAGAACGAAATTTGCTGTTTACGGCAAACTTGCTTTAATGGCTGAAAACGAGAATAATTATGCTCAGGCAGAAGCGTATTATCGTAAAGCATTACCTTTTGCCGCTACTCCAGCTGAACGAGAAGCTATAACTAATAATATACGCTATCAGATTCAAAATAGCTTTGTAGCAGCTGAGAGCAGTGGAAATTATTCTCTGGCTGCAAGTGAACGTTTGCGTTTAGCAGCAGAGTTTGATCCTAAGGACACACAACGCATTACCGGTTATAAAATGGGAGCTCAAGAGGCATATATTAAAGCAAAAGAATATCAGAAGGCAATAGATATTCTATTAGAACTTGCTGGAACGCGAACGGATATTGGTGAAATTTACTATTATTATTTCCGTGCAGCAGAAATTGCCGAAGCCGATACTGCAATGAATAATCCCCAACTTGCCAAAAGCATTCGTGAAAGCTTTATTGCTAAATATCCCAGTAGCAATCAAGCATTCAAGCTACGTATGGCAATGATTCAGGAAATGGAAAAAAATCCTGCTCAGAAGAATGCTGCTGCAGATGCTTATCTTGCTCTTTATGAAGAAGCCAGAAACAAAACCATTAATACCGGAAATATTACTCCTGACGCATTATTAGCAAAAGCAGCCATACTTTACAGCGAAGCTGAAAACAAGGATAAAGCAGTTGAAACCTATAACCGGTTCATAACCTTATATCCAAACAGTGAAAATGTGATACCCTTTATGCAGGAAAGTGCTGATTATTATTTAGCTAAAGGGGATACTCTTAAGTTTGAGCAACTAGCTAAAGAAATTTACCAAAAAGACAAAACTAAGGGTGACCGCTATCAATGGATTGCTACTTTAAAGCTGAGTAAACTGGTTTATAATTTTGATAATGCCTATAAGAATAAGAATTATACCGATGCCTTTAAGTTTCGTGATGAATATAAAAGGTTGGAAGCAGTTTATAAAAAAGAAGGACTAAATTTTGAAACGAAGGACTTTAGCTCTACCAAGAATTATGAATACTTTGCCGCAGTGGAAAAAGAATATAACGATCTCCAGAAACGAATCGCTTTCCTGAAAAATTTTGACAACCAGCTTACCGCTATTGAAAAGGGAACTTTGCTGACATCATCTCCAGCAGCTCTAATCAAAGTTAATGCTAGCACTACCTGGCAGAATCACTTAATTGGAGGTTCCTATCGTCGTATTCCCAATTTCAAGGCATCTGTTAAAGCAGAAGTAGCCAAGGTAAACAAGCTTCTTGCCGATGCTGATAAACAGAATATTGAATTGGAAAATTATCGCCGTCTGCGCGCGTTGAACTTAATTGCCCGCATTTATGAAAAGGGAGTTAATGTTATTAACACCCAAATTGGAGTTTATGTGCGAACTGCCAGTGAAGTAGAAGGTGTCCGTCAAGAGTATAAAGATGTTTTAGATGCTTTTATTGCAACTCTGGCTGCCGATTATAGCAATGACCTCTTTAGTTTGGCATACACTACTCATTTAAATATCTATAACTTTTATCAGCTGGCTGGTTATACCGACTATTATACGCAGCAAAGTTATGCCAAACTGCAGGAATGGAATTTGTTGCCCGATTATAAAATGGAGGAATATCCTCTTGGTTCCGGCTGGACTGAAAAAATGGATGGGACAAATGTAAATTTACCGGTTCAGAACATAACTTCGCCTAAAGGTGTGCGCTTGAGTTGTGTTCAAATACCTTCCAATAAAGAACTTATTCTAAATCGCACTGTTAATGCTAAAATCCAACCCGAATTTGCTTTATTGCACTTAGTTTATCCTTATGATATTAAAATTCGGCTGAATGGCACTGATCTGAAACCCGGTGTTGTTCCCACCGATACCTTAGATGTTAATAAGCCGATAACTACAACCCGTTTAGCATATTTACTACCTTCCAGCGCCTGGGTTGAAGGACAAAACATAATAGAATTGACTGTTCCTAATGATAGTCCTGAACAGCAAAGTTTATATATGAATTTGCAGGTCTTTATAGACCGCAACAAATTAGCCGCTTCCATACCTCCGGAAACAGTGATGCTTTATACTGATCCTACCTGGAGAATTATAACCGTTAATCCTGAAACGGGAGTGGAAACAGCTTCTGCTGCAACTATTACAGGCAATTTTGGTATCACCCTGGATAACATTGTAGGACTGGAAGAAACTTTTGCCAAACCTATTTGGTTCCCCGAAACAGCACCTGTAAGCAGTGCTATTTTTGAAGTTGATTTTTACTTGGATACCGAGTTCCGGGACGGTTTAATCAACTTTGTAGCACCGGAAGTAGCTTCGGTTTATCTAAATGGACAGGAATTAGCTGCTAATCTTCATCTGGATTATGATCCTGAACCGTTTAGGGTTTATACATCCCAGGTTACGATAGACCCAGCAAAAGTAACTGCTGGCAAGAATACCTTGCGTTTTGTAGTAACTAACAATTCAAACTACCGTGGCTTTATTGCAACAGTTAAAATTATTAAAGCAGGAAAGGGGGATATACGATGAAAAAAGTTTTTATCCTATTAGCGGTGTTGCTCTTTTTTACAAGCATTATCTATGCCCAAGCAGCAACAACAACCACTCAACAGCAACCGGTAAAGGGTTTTGAAGGTGTCCGCAGATATGTGGAAGAAAAAGAGTTGGTTATTGAAATAAAAGCTCTTATCCCATCTACCGATATTTTTCAAGATAAATCCGATACCTATCGGAAGGCAGGGGAATATAAGTTCTCCTTTACAATTGAAGATATTCGTAAACAAAGCGATACATTACTAAATAAATGGCTGAAGGAGTCAAAATGAAAACAAAAAATATCGTCCTTATGATCATCTCACTCTTTATGTTTGTTGGCCTGTTTGCTCAGCCAGCAACAGAAACAGCAGCTCCAGCTGCACCAGCTAAACAGGGTTATAGCTTAATTCAAGTATTTAAAGATAGCGGTAATTGGGCTTATGCTATCCTGTTGGTTCTTGTTATTGGTCTTGTTTATGCTTTTGTGCGTTGGTATCAGTTATATCCCAAAGAGAAGATTGATGCCGCTGGATTTTATTTAAAACTTCGCAATTATATCCGCAATGACCAGCTGGATGAAGCAACTAAAATTGCTAGAAATATAAAGGGAGTCTATGGGCTTTATCTTCTGGAGGCCTTTTGATGGTTTTCAAAAAGATTAGAAAAAGTGGTCTAACGGGTTCTGATTTGAGAAATTCTGTCCAAAATTCTCTGGAAAAACTGTTCTGCAGAAAGCAGTGTATAAACTGGATAGCGGTTTATTCTGGTTTGATACTTTGGCTCAAGTAGCTACTTATCTTGGACTTTTAGGAACCATTGGGGTTTATTGCGGGCATTTGCAGGTTTAGCTGGTTTAACTGGTGCAGCTGGCTTCTTTAACTGATGGTGATAAAAAAGCAATTGGAACAACCGCTCTGGGTTTGATGACCGCTTTAACCCTAATTAAAGGTTGGTTGCTAGCAGAAGACCGTAAAGTATCAGTAATATTGACGAGTTTAGTGTTAAATTGATCAATACTATTAACAATGCCATTAAGGATTAAACTATGAGACAATACAGACCATCGCAATGCATAACCAAAATCCCAAACGGTGCAGGAACCGAACCTGGTGCCGATTATGAATCTGTTTTTAACCATTGTTCAATGTGCCTTCATGATGATGATTGCTCGCAGATTGCTCTTTTGGCGCTAGATTTCTCGCAAGGGGAAAGCGGTGTAAGTTATGGACAAGGTGGCGGAGGCGGAGGTGCTAAAACTGAAAAAGTGGAAATCCATATTTTGGGTGAACAATATGCCCAAGAGAATAATACTACTTTAGGTATGGAAATCCCGAACCGGGCTTAAAAGCCGATGACTATCTCTGCCATCAATGGATATTATGATTATGTAACCCTGAATAAAACTCTGCAAGAAATTAGAAGCCGAATTTCTTTAGCGATATTACTGTCCTCGTTCATCCGGATGTCCTTTATGGAGACCTGATGAAAACGATAGACATCTGTAAAGTCAATGGATTTACCCAGGTTCATTATACTGCCACTAAAGTGGAGTATTATTAAAGGGTGACTTATGCAAATTCTGGACAAACTAAAAATCTTCTAATAAAAGTGAACGTCGCGTCCGTAAAAAATTTGGGAAGCAAAAGGGTTGTCCATTACTTCATTGATGGATGTGCTAACCATTATTTTGGTTTTTCCTGGTTAAAAAATATCTCTACAGAAGTAATAAAAATTTCTGCCAGAACCCAATATTACCTATCCTCATACCATCACCAATGATAAGCTTTTAAGAAAAGCGGGAACATACTCGATTAAAATATTCCCAGATCGTGTTGTTGTTGGAACTGAAGCCCTGGAATACGGTTCGCCGGCAAGTTACTAACAAACGCCCAAAAACGCAATGACCTTTTAACTTATCTAAAAAGGAAGCCGAGGACATTATTCAGCAGCATCAAGGCAGAGACCTGTCTTCTGGTTCAAGCCGACTATTCCATTCCCTGTGTAGAATATACTCCAGCAGTATCCGTGCTGCTACAGCAGCAGGTTACTCATACATATATTTTGCCACTTGAGGATGCCGGTGGCTTAAAAAGTATAGTGTTAGTTTGGCTGAATAAAAAGGAGGAAAATGTCCAAATTATTAAACTTAACTCTGCACTATAAAGGCAAAAAACTGGATCAGGTGCGTTATGGGCCGCGATTTTAGACAAGTTCTTTATCGGTTCAGATAAATACCTCTTCTGGCAAATCCTGGATGAGTCATTTCCCGAAAAGCACCTGTTTGTCACTAAAAAAGGTGATCAGCTTTACCTGCAGTTGCCTCAGGGTGCTAAAGTAAGTTGTGCTAAAGATGGAAAACCGGTAGATGAGTCCTTTCTTACAAAAAGTTTCATCCTGCAAGGTAATAAACTTTTGCTGCGTCCTGATATGACAGGAACTCTTGCCATCGCACCTAATTGGGAAATTTCTTACGAATTTAAAGAACCTTATGTTTCTGTTCTTACTCCGGAACAGCAACAAATTGCCGCTCAATATGCCTGTCGTCCTCAACCTACTGCCGAGGAAAAATTCAGCCGTAATATGATCCTATTGTTCGTCATTCTAACCGTTATTTTTGTGATTATCTTTGATCTTTTTCTAAAAAAACAGGTCTCCTACGATACAACTTTGGAACAGAAACTTCAAACAATTCAGAAAGCAGAACGCATTCAAGCAGAGGCATTAGCGAAACCCAGCACTTTTGAAGAAGCAGGTGAATATGCCGAAGTTCCTGAAGAAACTGCTGAAAAAGGACAACCGGGTGGAGTTACCGGAGGCAAGGGAACCGCTAAATCAGCAGGAGCAATTTTTGGTAGTGGCTTTGGTACTTTTGATCCGAGTGCCACTTCAGCCGCAAGACCTGTTCAGGCACTCACTCTTATGGAAGGATTTGTTACTTCTCGTCCCGGAGGCGGAGGTGGTGGAGGTGCAGGACCTGGTGTTGGAGGAGCAGGACCTGGTGGAGGAGTTGGCGGAACAACTTTTGACCCCAATGCCACTAGAAGTTTTACCAGTGATATTGGCTCTGTAGCAACCAAAGCGCCCACAGTTAGGGGTTCTGAAATCCGTCCCGAAGGGGTAGCTATTGTTAAAGCTTCAGGAGATCAAAGTAAATTGATGCCCAGTGGAGTTGCTTTTGGGAAGACAGCTGTCACAGAACAAACCCTTGCAAAGTTTAAAAGCAAACAAGTAACTCAAGTTACTGAAGAAACCATTTCTCAAGCACCTGCAGAACGCCAAACAATTATTGATGAAGTTAGAAGAGCAGTAGATACTCGTAAAGGACAGATACAATCTCTGTATATGAAATGGAATGCCACTATTCCTTTTTCGGGAAGCGTAAAAATTCGTCTGTTAATTAACGCCTCCGGAAAAGTGCAGGATGCCATAATCACCCCTGAAGGCAATATGCCTAATGGTTTTTTAACCGAACTGGAACAACTTTGCGAATCCTGGAGCTTCCCTATAAATGAAGAATTTGATTACGAATTCAAATTCAGATTACGCAAAGGTTAACTCTCAAAACTATTTTTACAAACGGAGGACACCGTTCCTCCGTTTTTTTGTGTAGCCGGAGGACGCCGTTCCTCCGCAAATAATACCATTTTTTGAATGATCAGATCCTTGTCATTCCTGCGCAAGGAGGAATCCATACTATAATAATATTCAAAATGAATTCCGTATCAAGTACGGAATGACAAACACAAATATAAGCTATATTCTATCCATTTTCATAACGCATAAATAACAGAAAATATTCCGTAGGAATGATAGGAAAATAACGACGGGTTTTTAACCCGGTGCAAAAATGCAGATGCTGATCATAAAAAAGTTCCGTTAGGCACGACAGATATTGCCTTCTTCGTATAACTTCTAAGTTTCTTGTCTGATGCTTCATACTACTTTTCTCTATAAGATTATCTATCTTTATTCTCTTTGCCTGCCGTTCTTATGGAACTTTTATCTTTTTCTTTTTGAGTTCATATCGCCGGGTTGAAACCCGTAGTAAAAAATGTCGTCCAGCGGGGACTTTTAATGTATCTATCCCAAATGGAGATTAGGGAGTGTGTTTTTAAAGTCGAATCTTTTCGACCATCTTCCATTTTTGCTGGTATCGCTTTACCCATTTGCGCACTATTTTTAACCGTTATTTTGTAGTATTTGGCGCAGTTGTTACGTATTTTAAGACATCTTGAACCATCTGCAGACGATAGGTCTTAGGCCATTTCTTTAAGAATTTTTTTGTTTTCAATATAGGTATTCATAACGGTTGCATTTTCTCTACCTATCTCAATAACTTCCATTTATATAGGTGCATTTTCTATTTTTTGGTGGCTTTTATCATTTCTGGTAGGGGGTACTTATACCCTTCTACATATATCTTACTCTTTCTTAATAGCATTGCTTACCATTGCTTACCCATTACGGATAGCGATAGTATTGGGTGGCAATGCTCCATCTTTCTTGAACTGAATTACTATTTTTCCTTCAAAATCAATGTAATAGGGGAAAAAAGCGAAAAAGGGTTGTATTTTTCTTTTTTTACGAGGGGCTTACGCACCCATCGCTATCGTTGTATCTGGGGCTTTCAACCCTCTAAACCTTCTAAACTTCTCAACCCTCTAAACCAACCCAACTATGATAATTATTATCAGGAGAAGGAGAGATAGAAAAAGGTTTGGTATTCCCGCAGCCATAACTGGAAAGACCAGGGATATTTCATTTTTTTGAAAATTTTCGGGGAAATACCTTCCGGTTGTTTTGGAATAGTTAATCACTCCTCATTATTGCGCAGAACCTTTTTCTTCTCTGCTAATGGTGAAAAGGGAAAATTACCAGAATCAAGAGAATTGCTACTATCCAAACCCAAACTATCATTCAAAAAAGAAAACAAATCCGATTAAAATTAAGCGCACAGTGTATAACGGATTACGATTTAAGCAATAGGAGTCATTTCCTGCACCAGGCGATTACCTTTTGAATAATTCCGGCAGACCAGGACCTGATAAAAGCTTTTCTAGCTTAATTGAAAAAGATAATACTTTGATGGTATACACGAGGGATTAAACGGTTAGCAGATGTCGAACCTTATAATTGATGACGAATTCCAAAGTAACTTTAGCAATACACAGGATGCGTGTGAAAAGCAAGGGTCTTCTCCCTTTTTTTCTTTTTGCGGAGGAACGGCGTCCTCCGACTACACCGGAAGGTTGACGTCCTCGTCAACCACACTTTCCAATTTATTTCGTTACCAAATAATTTACTTTAAAGAAGTAGCCGGGTTGTAAGTTGAACGACGGGGACGTCGTTCTTCCGGTTTTTCTTATTGGCGATAGTAAATTGCCTGAATAGGATCAATTCCGGTTGCCTTCCAGGCAGGATAAATTCCGGAAAGAAAACCAATTAAAAGCGAAAAAAGGATTCCGACAGCAACTCCCTGAATAGGAAGATACAGGGGAAAATTTATGCCTTTTGCTATCAAAACAATCAATATCCAGGCAAGAACTACACCTAAAACAGCTCCTATAAAAGCCAGAGCCAGTGCTTCAAAAATAAAATAGAAAAAGATGTCCTGTTCCGTTGCTCCGATGCTTTTACGGATGCCAATTTCGGTCATTCTTTCCTGAATGCTGATCAGCAAAGTGCTGAAAAGTCCTATTCCCCCTACAATCAAAGAAATGGAAGCAATAGCAATAAGGGTTATATTCCATTTATCCATAAACTTATTTATTTCCTGCGTAATGTTTAAGATCATATCGCCAATATCCATAAATTGAAAATTGGGATACATATTATGCCTGGCAAGCAGTATTTGCCTTGCCTCGTTTTTTAATTTGGCATAGTCCTCACTG
Source organism: Cloacimonas sp. (SeqCode) (assembly GCA_040770845.1). Lineage (GTDB taxonomy): Bacteria > Cloacimonadota > Cloacimonadia > Cloacimonadales > Cloacimonadaceae > Cloacimonas. The sequence continues at coordinate 12,114 of JAXGIH010000021.1, read as the reverse complement.
GAATTTGATTGTATATAAATCTGATGGATCATTCTTGCCGGGCTTAAATAAGTAGCTCCATATTTTAAGGGAATATACACAGCTTTCAAGTCCCATTCTCTTTGCCAGGGATCAAAATTCATTCCATTTCCGGTATTTAAAACATCTGAAGCTAAAACACCTACGATAGTAAAACGCTGTGAACCTAAAACCAGAACCTGACCAATCGGGTCTTTATCCTTAAAGTATTCTTCGGCAAAATGATAACCCAAAACGGCAACCGGGATATTATTTTCCGCTTCGTAAGCATTAAAATAGCGTCCCTTGCTGATGGGATAGCTTTTGTTTTGGAAAAATTCTACTTCTGTAGCACGCAAGATAATATTATTTATTTTATTGCCAACCCGATATAAACTATGTTGGGAGATTGTCCCGTAAATACATTTGTAATTCAGGTTTTCTTTCAGTGCCAGATAATCGTCATAGTTCAAAGGAGGAACATTTTGTTTAGCACGCCTAATTTTACTGCGCGTTTTTCCTGTTTCCAAATCTATATTTCCTGAACCGGGGAAAATAATAATAGAATTATCCCAGCCCATACCTTCCATATTCTTTTTGATAAGTGCTTTTATGGCATAAACACTGGAAAACATTGTTACCACGGCAAGAACTCCAATAACAATTCCTGTTAGGGTTAACAAAGACCTCAGTTTATGGCTGAAAATGCTTTGGAAAGCGCTATTGATGCCGTCTTTAATGTTCATTGCTTATTCCATCTCGGTTTTACATTTGGGGCAGATTTTAATTTTCCTTTCTCTTTAGTGTATTTTTCAACAATATAAGGATTTCGCATTTTGGACAATGGTTATCGGAAAGGGCTTATCGTTCATAATAAATTTACAGTCGGATAGCGACTGCAGGAATAAAAAACACGCCCTTTTTGGATTTGCGAGCTGTCAATTCACCTATTCCACATTCCGGACATTTAACTCCTCAGGTTTTGGGACGGGCATATTTGCATTTGGGATAATTGGAACAAACAATAAACTCTCCATATTTTCCGATTAACATTAACGGTGCTCCACATTGAGGACAATTCTCCTGTAATGGTGTAGGCACAAAAATCTTGATGTTGCCGTTTTCATCATAGGTAAATTTTTTAGTGTTTTACAAAGCGGATAGCGACTGCAAGAAAGAAAATCGCCCTCTTTTGCTGTGTCTGATAAACATTGTTCCCTTTTTACAACATCACAAACAATGCCAGTATCCTGAACAAAGTTATTTTTCTCTTTTCTTACATCCACTTGACGGATTAGGGCAATAAGTTGATCGTAATATTCCTGCACTACTTCATTCCAGGCAATTTTATGGTATTCCACTTCATCCAGTTTGGTTTCCATTTCGGCTGTGAACTTAACATTAAAGGCAATCAAACTTATCACCAAAAAGCGATTTACATCACTTTCCCAATTGCGTTGGCAAATGCCCTTTTCTCCATAGAAACATATTTACGCTTTCTTAGAGTTTCTATTATAGCAGCATAAGTAGATGGACGCCCAATCTCTTTTGCCTCTAGTTCTTTAATTAAAGATACCTCAGTGTATCTTGCCGGAGGTGTAGTAAAATGTTGTGTTTTTTCCAATGGACTATGTTCCAGAACATCATCTTTGGTATAATCTGAATGAATCTTCTCTCCTAAAGGAATATTAATATGAGGATATGCTTTCAGGAAACCCTCTTCCACAATTTGAGCTCGGAAGACAAATTCTGCTTTCCCAGCATTAATCTTTACACTTGTAGACAGAAGTTTTACGGTGTATCATTTGTGAAGCAATAAAACGCTGCCAGATAAGGAGATTATAAAGCTTTAGCTGTTCTTTGGTTAAATACTGCGCAACGCTTTCGGTGTTCGGAAAGGATCAGTTGGACGAATTGCCTCATGCGCATCCGCAGGCACTTTGTTTATTTTGAAAACACGCACTTTGGGGTTAACGAGGTCTGCACCAAAGCGTTCTTTTATAAGGTTTTGAACTTTAGTAATTGCCTCTTCCGCAATTCTTGTGAATCAGTTCGCCCATATAAGTTATCAGACCCATTCTTTCTCCACCAAATCTATACCTTCATATAGAACTTGGGCTATACTCATTGTTTTTTGTGCTGGAAAACCAAGTAGTTACTTGCTTCCTGTTGTAAGGTACTGGTTATAAAAGGGGGAAGGGTTCTACATTACGATTGCTGTTTTATTTCACTTAAAATTGCCTCTGTATTTTGGATATTTTCAACGTTACTTGGCGCTTTTTTCATCCGGTATTTCTATTTTTTACCTTCTATTTTTTCCAATACTGCTTTAAAGGAGGCAAATTATTTTTCCAAGTCCGCTTCAATTTTCCAGTATTCTTGGGGGACAAATGCTTTTATTTCTGCTTCACGCTCGCAAATCAAACGCAAAGCAACCGATTGCACTCTTCCCGCAGAAAGGTCTTTAAAGTCACTTTCACGAAAAGGACTGATTTCATAACCAACCAGGCGGTCTAATATTCTTCTTGCTTGTTGCGCTTCCACTTTTGCCATATCAATTTGACCGGGGTTTTTGATTGCCTCATTGATTGCAATGGGAAGTTATTTCGTTAAACACAATCCGATAGACGGGTTTATTATTTAATTCCTTTTTCAGGGTTTCGGATAAGTGCCAGGCAATTGCTTCTCCTTCACGATCATTATCACTTGCCAGATAAACGCTATCCGCGGATAAAGTTGCTTCTTTAAGTTCCGCAATCACTTTGCTTTTTGTTTTATCTATTATATAAACGGGCTTGAAACCCTGATGGACATTAACTCCCAGTTCGTGTTTAGGCAAATCACGAATGTGACCCATTGATGCTTTCACACTGAATTGGTTCTTCAGAAATTTACTGATAGTTCCTGCTTTCGCAGGGGATTCTACTATTATAAGTCCTTTACTCATATATTACCTTTTCACTTTCCTTTTGACCTCCAGGCCTCTAAAATTCTATTCTGCTTCATTTATTCCGCAGCATTTTTTATACTTTTTCCCGCTTCCGCAAGGGCAGGGATCATTTCTTCCCACTTTGGGAGCTACTTTTACGGGTCGGACTTTTTCAACTTCTCCCACAGGATTATTATATTGAGGAGGAGCGCTCATATTTTGAGTCATTTGTTGTGCCTGTTGTGCATTCAGGAAAGCATTTATATCCTGATGAGTCAGGTTTGCATTTTTGAGCAGGTTGTTAATTTGTTCTTGAGATAGAACATAAGTAGTAAACACTTTGCGGGTAACATTTTCCTGAATGCGGGTAATTAAACCTTGAAACAGTTCAAAGCTTTCCTTTTTATATTCTATTAAAGGGTCTTTATTGGCATAAGCGCGTAAATATACACCGTCTTTTAACAGGTCCATTTCATGCAGGTGGTCACGCCATTCATCATCTACAACTTCTAAAAGGGCTCTTCTTTCTATATTGCGTAGTTGTTCAGTTCCTATTTGTCTTTCTTTGTTTTCGTAAGCGGAAAGTGCATATTCTAAAAGTGTATTCAGCAGAAGGTCTCTATTTAGATGGTCGCTGCTTATATCTTTAACTGCAATTCCCAAATTCAGATTATGTTGAAACCATTGGCAGATGCGTTCCAAATTCCATTCCTCCGGATAGCTGTGAGAAGGAATAATATCATCCACCATATTGGTAATGGATTCAGTAATCATTTCTAGAATTTCATTTTTGAGGTCATAACCTTTCAGCACACTGCGACGATAAGCATAAATCACTTCGCGTTGCTGATTCATTACTTCGTCATATTTCAGCAGTTCTCTGCGGATTTCAAAGTTGTGCTCTTCCACTCTTTTTTGTGCTTGTTCCACAGCTTTGGTCATCCAGGGGTGACGAATTACATCTCCCGATTTTAAGCCCATTTTAACCATCATCGGAGCTATTCTGTCCGAACCGAAAAGGCGCATTAAATCGTCTTCCAAAGATAAATAGAACCTTGAGGTTCCAGGATCACCCTGGCGGCCTGCTCTTCCCCGTAATTGTCTATCAATTCTTCTACTTTCATGTCTTTCACTGCCAATTACATGGAGTCCGTCCAAAGGTAAGCCGTAAGGAAATTCGGCGGTTAATGTTTTAGGCAAATTCAGATAGCTTTCATAGGTACCTTCCACAACACCTTTGCCAAGTTTTATATCGGTTCCTCTACCTGCCATATTAGTAGCAATAGTTACAGCTCCAGGTTGTCCCGCTTCAGCTATAATTTCAGCTTCGCGTTGATGTTGACGGGCATTTAGAACATTATGAGCTATGCCTTTACGCTTTAGTAAACGGGAAATAATTTCCGAGACCTCCACACTAACAGTTCCTACCAAAACCGGTTTTTGCCTTTCATGCCAGTAATTTATTTCATTGATGATTGCCTGGTATTTATCATTTTTGCCTAAATATATAAGATCATCGTGGTCAATTCGTGTAACCGGAACATTTGTCGGAATCACCATCACCGGCAAATTGTAAATCTCCATAAATTCGGCTTCTTCGGTAACTGCGGTTCCTGTCATTCCGGCAAGTTTTTCATACATTCTGAAATAGTTCTGCAAAGTAATAGTGGCAAATGTTTGTGTGCCTGCCTCAATTTCCACATTTTCTTTTGCCTCCAATGCCTGATGTAAACCATCGGAAAAACGGCGTCCAGGCATTTGACGTCCTGTAAATTCATCTACAATAACAACTTTGTTATCTATTACTACATATTCCTGATCGTTTTCAAAGAGGGTAAAGGCGCGCAGTAACTGATTGATGTTATGCAGCTTTTCACTTTTATCCATAAAACGATTGGTCTGCAATGACTTTTGTTTTTGTTTTTCCTGTTCCGAGAGCTCGGGATTGTTATCTATTTCTGCCAGCATTTCATCCAGGGATTGGACAACGAAAAGGTCTTTATCCTTTCGGGAAAGCACTTCTCTTCCTTTTTCACAGAGGTCAACGCTATTATGGCGTTCTTCTACCACATAGAAAAGGTTGTTGTCCAGTTCAGGCAATTTTTTATCCCGCAAATAGATACCTTCAATATCGTTGACCATTTTTTTCAGTTCACCGTCCTGCATCAATTTCATAAATGCTTTGTTACGCGGAGCGGCTCTTTTCACCAAAAGCAAGTTTTTAGCCAGGCGGTTATTATCTGACTGGGGATTATTTTCATCCAAATCCTCTCGGATTTCACTTAAGTATTTTTGTACCAAAGAATTCTGTAACTGAACAAGCTGTGCGATTGCAGGACGCAATTCGTGATAGAAATTCTTATCCTGGGCAATGGGACCACTAATTATTAGAGGGGTTCTTGCCTCATCAATTAAAATGCTATCTACTTCATCCACAATCGCATAAAAGAAATCCCGCTGGACAAGCTGATCGGGAGAAGTTGCCATATTATCACGCAAATAGTCAAACCCAAATTCACTGTTCATTCCGTAAGTTATATCACAATTGTATGCTTCTTTGCGAGCATCAAAATCCATTCCGGTAGTAATACAACCTACAGTGAGTCCGTGAAATTGAAAAACAGGACTCATCCATTCGGCATCACGACTTGCCAGATAATCATTTACGGTTACAAGATGCACGCCACGTCCCACTAAGGCATTCAAAAACAGAGGCATAGTAGCAACCAGGGTTTTTCCTTCTCCGGTAGCCATTTCGGCAATTTTACCATCGTGTAAAGCCATAGCTCCAATTAATTGCACATCAAAAGGAACCATATTCCATTCAACAAGATGACCGCGGACTTCAAAATTTTTGCCTAATAAACGACGGCAGGTATCTTTAACTATGGCATAGACCTCAGGCAAATAATCATCCAAAGTGCTTTTAGTAAGCTGTTTCAGTTCTTTCTTTTTGCTGTCTATGATGTTATCTAAACGATTCCTTTCGCTATCTTCTCTGGTTTCCCTATATTCCTGTTCCAGTTTTGTAAGTTCATTTCTCAGAATTTAGTTTGTTTGCAATTTCCTGTTTAATTTCCTGAACGCGAGCAATTAGTTGTTCATCTTCATATTGTTCCAATCCGGAAAATATCTCATTTATTTCTTGCACTACGGGTTCATAGCGCTTAAGGTCTTGACTGTTCTTATCGCCAAATACTTTCTTCAGTATTTTCTCTAACATTTTCTTTACCTTTCTAAAGGGTATGCTTACAGTTTATACTATAAGCTGTAAGTTGATATCGTTTTTTCCAATTTTTACCTTTCAAATTCAATCGGGGGATTGTGTCAAATAAAAAAGCATTTCCAGGATTTATTTCCCGCAGATTACGCAGATTCGTTTCTTTTCGCAGATTTCGCAGATTAGATTTAATAATTTTAGTTTAACTGTCTATTTAATTCCTTGTTTTCAATCTTCACTTTTCACTTTTCACCGTTCACCGTTCACTTTTCACTACTTTTCACCGTTCACCTGTTAAAACGCCAGCATAAGCAGTGATTCTACTTCCACTGCAGTAAATCTGCTAACCATTCCAATTCTGGGACTGGTCATTATCAGTTTAACTAATTGAGGCAGTTCAAATTCTTTTATTCCCAAGATCTCTACTGGGATTTTGCCAAACCCCAACTTTCCAGTTTATCTCTAAATCTATGTAAAGCTCGGGAAACATTTTCTTCATTCCAAACATTTTTAGCCCAACGCAGAAAGCGGGTAGGGTCTTTTCGCTCATATATTCAATCCAGGCAGGAAAAATAACTCCCAAACCCTCACCATGAGCTATTTCAGGATGCAAGGCAGAAAAACTATGTTGTATATCATGGCAAGCCCAGTCACCACCTTTTAATCCAATCCCGGAAATTCCATTTAAAGCCATAGTAGCGCACCAAGCTAAATTTCCTCGTGCCAGTAAGTCACTGGAATTATTTTGCAGGCGGTCAGTCATATCCACAATGGTTTTCAGTAAAGCATCATCAATTGCCAAAGTAGTTATAGCACGATCATCGGCAAAATAATATTCCAAAATATGAGCCATAGCTTATCCATTGCCCCATTAGCTGTTTGTTTGAAAGGTAAACTTGATTGAACGGAAGGGTCTATTATACTTAAACGCGGATAAATCAGAGGAGAATAAATACCCCATTTCTGCATTGTCTCCGTATTTGTAATAACAGCATTACCATTCATTTCACTGCCTGTAGCGGATAGAGTTAAAACAGTATATACAGGCAGGCATTACGAATTTTTTCTTTCCCCGAAAAAGCATTCCAGATATCTTGTAAAAACACCGGCAGATACTGTTTTAGCAGTATCAATTACACTTCCACCTCCCACTCCCAGAATTGCTTCTACCTTTTCCAGTTTGGCAAGTTCACAGAGTTCAATAACCTTATCCAAAGTAGGATTTGGCTGCACTTCCCAACCTTCTGCAAAATGGATTTCTGCTTTTTCCAATGACTCACAAACCTGCTCATAAACACCATTTTTCTTTATAGAACCACCTCGGCAACCATTAAGCAACTCTTAATTCCTGCTTTTTTTAGTTCCATTCCAAGTTTTCTTATCGTGCCTACCTCAAAATCAATCCGGGTGGGATTACAAAAACTGAAGGAGATCCATTTCATACTCCTTATCTCTTTTTTAATGCGCTACCTTCACTGACGCTAAAATATAAGATAATGCAAATCGGGATTAAAACAAGTAAAAAGGTGAAACACTTAAAATAAAATGAGCTAGCCAAAAATTATAAAATCTAATCTGTGAAATCTGTGTATCTGTGAGAAACGCTGGTTAGCAGTGAAACAGAGAAATATATAAATCCCTAACTAAAATGAACACTCCCAAATTATAAAATCTAATCTGTGAAATCTAGTGTTATCTGTGAGAGCTTAACTGGTGAACGCTGAACGGTAAAACACTGGAAATAAATAGAGCCCTAACTTAAATAAAATGAACACTCCCAAATTATAAAATCTAATCTGTGAAATCCTGTGTAAATGTCTGTAAGAGCTTAATCTGAGTGCTAATTCCAATATCCCCTAACCTCAATTTTTCTTCTCTGATGATAGCAAATCGTTCTTCCGAATTCAATTGATTTGCTTAATTCTTTTGCCAGTTCCGGTTCCAGCATATCTATCTCTGCCAAGGCACGATTTATAGCCCTAACAACTCTTCTTTTAATTTTACCTTTTCTTCACTGGTGAAATGTCTGATTTTGCAATCCTTATGATAGACCTCCAGCAAATAGCTACTCGTAGTTTTTCATAACGGTCTCTAAGTTCATCGGCGCGAGGGTAATCGCAGTTTTCTTCCAGTTCAGCCAGTTCATTGATCACATTAATCAATTCCTGTTTCACTTCTTTAATTGTTTGCAGATCGGTCATCGGAACGGAAAGAAAGCCGTTCTGAACATTCAGTTGTTGATCACGAATTTCAGGGGAGAGGAAAAACTGGCTTTTTCCGGGGAAGAAAGATTAGATTCCAAATTGGAATAGGGGATATTCAATTCCGGATATTCCAGTAAAGTAAGAATATAATTCAAACCCTTGCTGTAATAAAGAATATACTTCTTTTCAGAATGCTGAAGGATAATTTTCTTACCTTCACACCGAAAGGAATAAACATCGGGAACGGAATCTTGAACTGCCGTCTGCATATTTCACCTTCTTTAGTGTATTAAATATTATATTTTTGTTGTGTATAGCATAGAGCCATAAAATTAGCATTGCTAACATTGTCAAGCAGAAAATTAGTATTGCTAATCTTTTTCTCTCCGGGGTTTAATTATCTTACGACTAACGAATATAGAACTTGGGTGCTTAAAATAGCCACAAAATCAATAGACATCTGTCTTCACCCAATCGGAATTTGCGAACTTAACATCATAGTGCTTTTCAATCTCGTTGGAATAGGTTAAGTTACAGGAATAAGGCACAAAAAGATAAAATATTTATGCCCACGAAAGACCCGTTTTGCCTTATTATAAAAGGGATTTGAACAATTTTTCAGCTTCGGGATCAGATTTTTCCCTTGACATAAATCCTAAGGTTTTATCTATGAATACCTTATTGCCGAACAGCAAGAAAAAAACTAATTTAAGGAGAAAGAAAAATGACGAAAGCCGATTTAGTAAAAATTATTTCGGAAAACACCGGAATCATTCGCAAAGATGTAGCCGTTGTTGTTGATGCCCTTTTGTATGCCATTAAAGATAGTATGGCTAAGGGCAATCATATTGAAATTCGTGGTTTTGGAACCTTTAAACTCAAAACCCGTAAACCTCGCGTTGGCCGTAACCCCAAAACAGACCAAAAAGTTCCTGTTCCTGCCAGAACCGTTCCTACCTTCAAATTTTCCCGCGAATTCAAAAACGCTGTGGTAAATGTAAAAACCAAGTAATAAGAGCATCTACTATGCCATGCGGAAGAAAGAGAAAACGTCATAAAATTGCCACCCACAAAAGGAAGAAACGCCTACGCAAGAACCGTCATAAACGTAAATAGATAAGCTTTTTGCTTTCTGTTTAACATATTTTGCCGTTTCTTTTGGGGAGAAACGGCTTTTTTGTTTTCTGATAGAGAAAAATGAAGAAGATGAAAGCTGTGTGGTATGACTTTCACAATAAGATCATTTACAATTGGAAAAGTCATATTTTAACAATTCATCAGGAATGACAAGGGAAAGACAGGTAGTTTATAGCAAAATATGTCCTGACGAGACGGGTTTTTAGTTCTATACCTGTAACTGCTTGTCCATTAGTCAATTCCCTAACAACTCCGTAACACTTCCGTAACACTTCCGTAGTTTCGTTACGGGGTTGTTACTTAAGTGTTACAAGATTGTTAAAGGTTGAAGTATAGTCGGAGGATGCTGTTTCTCCGCAAAAAAAGAAAAATGACATCCCTGTCATTTCATATTTACGATTTACAGAATAAATGACCTTTCTTTATTTTTGAAAAAATCACTAAAGTAATAAACTTTCTTTTCCTATCGTAGCTGCTTTATATCCAGGAATTTTTGCTGTATGGATTATGGGATATAAGATATTTTCCCTTTGCGCTTCAAGATAGTGAAGAAACCTTTTTATTATGGCTGATTATGTCAGTTGTGGTAAGGAAAAAATTTGTTACTCCATTTTTAGCCCCCACCGGTAAATGTTTTTCAGGAAAAGAAATTCCCACCTACAAAAATTTGAGTAGCCCGAAACAAACTTCCCCTAGACAGGAGTATCTTATTTATGGGGAACAGTTAATACAAAATATGTCCTGTTTTACCCGTCTTTAGCTAAAAACCAGTAAATGTTTGTTAGTTAGTCAATTTTCTAAGACCCCAACACTTCCTTAACACTTCCAGTTTCGTTAAGGAGTTGTTAAGGAATTGTTACTTGGTTATTAAAGGTTGGAGTGTAGACGGAGGACACTGTTCCTCCGCAGGAAAAAAGTATAAAAAAGTTATAATTGTAAAATAAGCAGGATCCTCACTGAACAAATAACCAGTTTATGGAATATAGATATCCGGAAAAAAGATGTCCTCTTCGTTTCGCTTGAAAAAATAACAGCTATAACAGCACACGGATTAGCAACCGGATTTGAGGGATTTTTTAACAGGGAACTTGTAGATTCAACTCCGTGTTAATCAGAACTATTTTTTTAAATTAGTGTTGCTAATTTTGGGTTGTTCTGCATTCTTGGCACTCCTCAAGTTTGCAGAGAGAAAAAAATTATGCAGATGCAAAAGACCTTGAACCTACAAAAGGGAAATGACTTCTTTTTGTGGACTGAACTAATCTTGAAAGGCATAAGACATTGAGACCCCTGATAATTAAAGTTAAATCCTTAAATTCTTCATCGGAAAAGGAATAAATTTTGCTCATTCATAATAATATCAACAATATTAATGAGCTGATCATAGTATTTGCATAAAACACAGAATAATAAAAGGAAAGGAGGACTTATGTCCTTAAAGTTTACTCCGCTGCTAATAGTGCTTATTGCCTTGTTAGCAGTAACTCCCCTCTGTTTTGCCACCGCAAATCAGAAAGTAATTTTCAGTAATAGCGGCAACAAAGCTCTGTTTTTGAATAATAGTGAAACGGGCTTTGAGATGCAATTTCGGAATCAGGAATATTTTCTGGAAGAAGTTGATAATCTCTTCCGGCAAATTTACCCGCGCGTTTGTCTGGAAGGTTTTGATATTCTCAAAGGATTGGTGAACCTCAGCTTTCTGTTTACAGTTCTTTAATTGCTGTTCCTATAGGGGCAAAAGTAGAATTTTCCTTTGGTCGTAACAATGAAATAACTTTGCAGAGTTCTGAAACAAATATTACTAATCGTATTTATCCTGCTCACTCCTCTGTTTCCAAATCGCAGACCCGGCTTTTAATTCCCTTGAATTTAAAGCGGATATTTACAGTAAAAACGAATTTTATTGCGGAGAACTTTTCTCCGTGAAAGAAATTGGTTTTCTGCGCGGGGTTAGATTATTCCGCATTGATTATGCCCCAATGCGTTACAATCCTGTAAGCGGAGAACTGAAAATAAACACGGAATTGAATGTCCAGGTAAAATTCGTGAATGCTGATTTTTCTGCCACACAGGATTTATTAGCCCGCACTGCTGCTTATGAATTTGATTCTTTATACCGCAAGGTTTTGCTGAACTGGCAGAAAGATGAACGCCTGAATGTAAATCGCTATCCCACAAAAATAGTGATTCTTTGCCCTCCCAATTACACTGATGAAATGCAGAACTTCGTGAATTGGAAAACTATTCAGGGCTATAAAGTGATTGTTACTACGGTAGGAACAGGGGGAACTGTAGCTAATACCACAACTGCTATTAAAACTTATATGCAGACATTGTGGAATAATGCTACGGCAAGCGATCCTGCACCAACCTATTTATTAATTGTTGGTGATACTTCTACCAGCGGAGATAATATTATTGCCAATACAGGCAGCACAGATAGTGATCATATTACAGACCTTAATTATGTGCGGTTAAATGGAACTGATTATCTGCCGGAGCTCTATTATGGGCGTTTTTCTGTTGCCAATGCTACAGAACTAACTAATGTAATCAACAAAACTATAAATTTTGAAAAGACACTAATGCCAGACCTTACATATTTAAGTAAAACTGTTTTAATTGCC
>JAXGIH010000020.1:0-23718 GCA_040770845.1 Cloacimonas sp. (SeqCode) | reverse complement strand
TGTGATTCAAAAAGATAATGGCAATTCTCTCCAAATAATTTTGAATGACGGTGAAATGCATGAACGCAACGAAAAAGAAGTCGGTAAATACCAGAAAACTACCTTCAGTCGTTATATAATTAATGTGCGTAACCTGGGCAGTAATATGGAAATGTTTGAAACTGGCTACAGAAGTGACCGGGAAATGACTTATAATCAATTGATTACAGCTATTGGAGAACACAAAAAAGAACTGCAGACAAAACAGCAGGAAATTGAAGAATTGAATAAACGCATTGAATTACTCCAAAAAAGCCCGCAGAATTTTACCCGCAATATGGAACTGCGTCGTTTACAGGCAATGCAAAAAATGGTAATTGACCGCACCCAGGAGCTGAAAGAATTGATCAACTCTTTACTAGTGGAATATCATAAAAAGTTTTCTATGTCCTTTGCTATCATTATCTTTGTCCTGATTGGAATTCCCCTGGGTTTGATGACCAGAACAAGCGGAATTGGAATGTCTTTTTCCGTTTCTTCTATAATTTTCCTTGTCTATTATATTGCTCTTAATGGCGGTGAACAACTTGCCGATAAAGGATTTATGCCTCCATTTTTAGCTATGTGGCTAGCTAACATTATATTTTTAATTTTAGCCGTTCTGCTTATAATAGGTTCCATAAAAGAGAAACGGCTTCTGGATATGCCTACTCTGATGTGGAAAATTAAACATTATCGGAATAGAAAAGCTCCTGTTCCCGATGAGATTGTGCACTAAAAATGAGAATTCTTGATAAATATATCATCCGTGAATTTCTGCGCACCTACCTAATCATCTTCCTTTCTTTTGTAGCTATCTTTGTGGTTATTGATGTAATTGACAATCTTCCGCGGTTAATTCGCAATGGAGCTACCGCTCAACAGGCAACTATATACTATTTGATGAGGTTACCTTATCTGCTTGTGTTAACTTCTCCGGTTACGGTTCTGTTAACCGGTTTGTTTATGATGAGCGCTTTATCCAAACATAATGAAAGTATCGCTATTCGTGCTGCTGGAATTAGTATAAAAAGAGCTATGCTACCTCTTTTTGGAATTGGGCTTATAATCAGTATTGCAGTTGCTCTATTTGGAAGATATGTAGTCCAGCAGGCTGAAACCACCAAAAATTATGTTTACAATGTTCAAATAGGGACAGCAGCCAGACGACTCAAATGCTGAAAGCCAAGAATACGCATCAGGGCAAAGCGAACGATTTTTATTACTTTGGTTTTTTTGATGGTTATAAGAACAATCTAAAAATTATAGACCTTACTCGTATTGACTATAAAACTCATCAAATAAGTGAACACATAACTGCCTCTGCTGATTGGAATGGAAGTAGATGGGTGTTAAGAGATTGTGAGATTAGGCATTTTGATAATGTGAAACAAGTTTTTATGGCTTATTATCCTCAGACTGAAATTGTCAATTTAGATGTTCAACCTCAGGATTTTATAAGGATTACGCAAAAAACCCTATCCTTAAATTTTTGGCAATTGAGAGAATCATATAGACAGGATGGCTGGGTGATGATCAGCCCGTGAAATTGTAGATCTACATATGAAAATATCCTTTCCGCTCACTAACCTAATTGTGATCTTTTTCTTTATCCCCATAGCTACTTCTAATATTCGTTCTAAGGGTCGCGGTTGGATCATTATGCTGGGCTTGGTGGTTTGTTTCGTCTATTTAATTGTTGTAAGGGTCTGCCAGAGTTTAGGTTATAATAGTATAATTAATCCTGTTTGGGCTGCCTGGTTCCCGAATTTGTTCTTTACTATCCTTGGTTTAGGATTCATATATAAAGCAGAAATTTAGCAATTCTGTAGTGCTTTTACCATAACAGTCATTAGGCAGATAGAATGCAGTTAGAATTTGCCAAACTTCTTATTTCTGCAATAGATTATAAAATTGGAGCTATCTATCTTGCTGTAGATATAAAACAACAAGTGCTACTGCTAAATGTGCCAGTACTGCTTGACAAACTACCAAGGAAAAAATTGAAGGGAAGATAAATAATATTAGAAAAAGGGAATATGCTCTGCTGACTCGTAAAGCAACATATCTCTTTAAAGAATAAGGAGTTTGAACAAATGGCAGATAGCAATCGTATCGCCATTCATCCCATTTTGCCTGTTCCTGATAAAAAAGAAATATACTTTTACTGGAATGGGCAAAAAATGCAAGGCAAAGTGCGGAGAAACAATTGCTTCAGCTCTTATTGCCAATGGTATTTCGGTTTTTGGGCATCACCATAAAGATGGCAGTGCTTTCAAGGAATTTTGTGCAAATGGACAATGTTCACAATGTAGTGTGATAGCTAATGGTTTAGCTGTAAAATCTTGTATGACAGCTGTCGGTAGAAAAATATGATCGTGCAATCATTAGATAGAACTTCCTGTTTTACCTGCGGTAGATAACCCTCTATCGTTTGAACCGTTGGAACAAATTGATACCGATGTTCTTATTATTGGAGGAGGTCAGCAGGACTTTCTGCAGCTATAGAACTCGACAGTATCCCAACCTTGGTTATTGACGATAAAAATGCCTTAGGTGGCAAGCTTGTTCTACAAACTCATAAATTCTTTGGTTCTCAAGCAGATAGCAGTGCAGGAACAAGAGGTATTGATATTGGCAAAAATCTTGCAGCAGAAATTGCTACATATAGCAGTGTAGATATATGGCTGAATAGTACTGCTGTTTTTGTTTTCAGCGACAAAAAGGTAGGAGTTCTAAAAAGATGGAGTTTATAAAATTGTTCAACCCAAACGTATTTGAATGCTGCTGGTACCAGAGAGAAATTCTTAAGATTTCCAGGTAACAATTTAGCAGGAATTTATGGTGCAGGTGCTTTTCAAACACTTGTAAATCGGGATCTCATGCGTCCTACCCAACGGCTTTTTATAATCGGAGGAGGCAATGTTGGTTTAATTGCTGGTTACCATTCCTTTTAAGCAGGTATTGATGTTGTTGGCTTAGCAGAAGCGATGCCTGTTTGTGGGGAAGGTTATAAAGTTCATTCTGATAAACTGAAACGCTTTGGAGTACCAATCTATACTTCCCATACCATTCTTTGTGCCAATGGAGATGATACAGTAGAGAGTATTTACTATCGCAGAATTAGATAAGAACTTCCGAAAGCCTGTAAAAGGAACTGAAGAAAACCTTTACCTGTGATACAATTTTAATTGCAGTAGGACTTAATCCTTTAAGTGAATTCACTTTAGAGGCAGAAGCAGCAGGTTTACCAATTGATGCAGCCGGCGATGCATTAGAAATTGCAGAAGCAAGTTCTGCAATGTTCAATGGAAATAGCCGATTGTGGCATCAGCTTCCATCCTAAAGGGAGAAAAAAGAATCCTATTTCTGATGACTGGTTTATAAAACAGAGGAGCTGAAATCAGCTCAGGAAAAACAAATAACTATAATACTCCCGAAAAAGAGGAGAAAAGGTCTTCCCTATTTTGCATTGCCTTCCAGGAAATTCCCTGTAATCCTTGCACAACTGTTTGCCTACCAATAGTATTCACACAGAGGATGGTTCTTTAACAGCTGTTCCTGTTTATACTGGCTCTTGCATTGGCTGTGGAAATGTTTGTTAATTTGTCCGGAATTTAGCTATTACTTTAGTGGACTATAGAAAAGAACCAAGAAAATCAACTAATTATTGTATACGAAGTAAGCAATTATCCTGTTAAAGTAGGGGATAATAAAATCCTGAACGATATAAATGCCAAGGGAATTGGTAAATATGCTATTACTGCAGTTCCAGAAGTTTTCCCAAAATAACTATACTCAGATTGTAAAATTTAAAGTTCAACAATTGCTAAAAAAAGAAAAGTTGCTGGATTCAAATTCAGGACACCAAAATGTTTCTGCACCATTAACAAAACCAGTTCTTTTAGAAAAGACGTGATGGCTCCCAATGGTTTGTTTATGTGAAAAGGATTACAGCAATTAGTACGAGCTCTTATAAGAAAAGGAATTACAGATATGAATTTGATAAAATCTATAACCAGAGCCGGAATGGGACCTTGTGGCTCTAAAACTTGTGGTACTGATAAAAGGTTTACTTCGTGAAGGCATTCCAGAAAAAGAGATTGCTCCCATTACTAAAAGACCGTTATTTATAGAAATTCCTCTGGAGAAAGTTCCCAACGAGGTGCAAAAATGAATAAGATATATGATGTAATAGTTATTGGAGCAGGTTCAACTGGACTCAACCGCTTATAATTTAGCGAAAGCTGGATTAAAAGTCTTAGTTATAAACAGAACTAGCCCTGGGCGAAATAACAAAAAAGCTATTAGGGGAGTACTGCCGCACATTCTGATTTTGGTAAAATAAATGTATGTTTACGATCAATTGAGATATTAAAAACTGGTCAGAAGAAATGGGCGAAGATATTTGGTTGGCTTTCCAATGGTTACAGTTATCCAGCTTATAATGAAACTGATGCCAAAACCTTGAAAGACCTGATGCAAGTTCAGCTCGGTTTTGGACTTAATATAAAATGGCTAAACCCTGATGAATATGAGTATAGTTCCCGGAATCTGGAAGAGGGTTTACAGGGTTCACCTATTCTCCCGAAGATGGCTCTTGCTCTTCTTTACTTGTTTCTGCAGCTTATTTTGAGCATTGTAAAGCGAAGGTGTAGATTTCATTTTCAGGGAACATATCACCGGATTCAATATTGTTTCCAGTAAAATTACAAAAGTGATCACAGATAAAGGCATTTATTCTTCTGCCAAGTTGTTAATGCAGCAGGAAGTTATGCTCGCGAAGTTGGTCAAATGGCTAATCTGGATTTACCTGTATTTCCCGAAAACCATGAAGCAGGCATAACTGAACCAGTAGAAAGATTTTATTGATATGCGTGTAGCACCTGGAAGTTCTAATTTCTATTTCTATCAGAATAGTGAAGGACAAGTTGTTTTTTGCATAACTCTGAACCTCCTATTTCTGGAATTGATACCCAACTCAACTTCTCTCTTTTTTACCTATGTGCTGTAAAAGAATGCTAATATCTATCCCCGTTTACGATATCTAAAGTTCGCCGAACCTGGAGAGGACAGTATCCTATGACTAGATGGTTCCTATGGTGAGGTGGATGAAGCAGAAAAATCTGATTAATGCTGTTGGAATGTGTGGTCAGGGTTTTATGCTTGGTCCTGGAATGGGTGAATTAGTTACTCGTATCTGTTTCAGAAAAGCACTACAGAAAAGGATAAAGAAGTTCTAAAGAGTTTTGATCCCTACCGTCAGTTTACCGGTCAGGAAGCATTCAAATAGCCTTTCGTATTAAGGGTTTTAAAGAAAGCTAAGTCCAAAACTACTTGTATAAGTCTAAAGCCATACAAGTAAAGAGAGAAAGAATTGCTCCATTAAAAACTAGAAATTGATAGAGAACGCAGTTTTTAGCTTGATTCCTGTTTAATTCTCTTTGATAGATATGCGGTGTCTTCTCTTGGATATTTAATGAGAGGAGTCACCGCATTATTATGGTATTTATTCTGTGGGTTTATATGCCAAAACTTCATAATCCTCACAGCCTTTTTAGACCTCAGGTACTTTAAAACTTTTCCGGTGAATAGGAGATAGCCCGAAACTATGAATTCTTTTACTGTGGAAAGCAGTTCCATCTTTATGGGAGGCGAAACCGTATTCGGATATATTTCATCATAAGCAAGCATCAGTTTATCTCGATGGACTTTAGCTAAAAATAGAGGCAGCAGCAATTGCAGCATAGAGTTGATCACCTTTAATAATTGCTTTTGCATAAGGTTTCAGGTCTTTGTGTATATCTTTTCCATCAATCAAGCAATGTTCCGGTTTACTTTTCAGCTGTAAAAACGCTTTCTTGAAACCCAAAGTTGCCTAGTAGGATGTTGTGTTTATCTGTAGTCTGGGCTATTTCTACAATGCTATAATCAAGAGCAAGTTCCACAATTTGCTGAAGAAAGATTCGCGTTTTTTTGGGAGAAAGTTGTTTGGAATCGTTTAAGCCTTCAATAATTTTGTTATAATCTAAAACTACAGCTGCAATAACAACCGGTCCAGCTAAGGCACCTCTACCTGCTTCATCAATTCCGGCAAAGACACCATTTCCGTAAGATGTTTTATATCATTCTGATAGAGGTTTGTCAATTTCAGATTTTTTCCAGGATAAAAAAACAGGCGACTATATTTTTCATCTATGCTGTTTAAGTGTTTTGGATAAAAGTTTGTTTTAGTATCCGTGCTATGAATAGCTCTTAGTTTCGGAAGGTATTGGATAAGTTCAATCAGTTCATTAGTAAAATAAACCCTTTATAGTGTTGTTCATATTGATAGCAATAGCCAATTGTATCCTTTTAAAAAAGTGCAGTGCAGATTTTTGCATTAATCGCACACTTTCAAACCATCTTGATGGCATTAAACCATCAGAATAATGGTATAGTTCAGAGACATCAGAAAAGTTGTCTAAACTGTTTTCCAGAGTAGAAATATCAAAAACAAATAAACCTCCGTTTTCTAAAGCCAGCAAGAAACTTCGTTCAGTGTTTTGGTTATTTGTTTTGCCTGAGTGAATAATTGATACTATCAAACATACAAATTATCAGCTGATAATTCCTTCCGGGAATAGGATCTGTTAAGAAGCATAATATAATATAGGTTTTACTGCTTTTTTAGCTGCCATATGCAACATATCAATAGAATTATCGCAAGCATAAACCTGATATCCTCTATTTACAAGTTGTTCTGAGAAATTTGCTGTCCCGCAAAAAGCGAGCTCTCTAAAGATCTTATTAAGCTGTAAAGAATATTGCTTAAACCAGGAAAGAACATAAGGAATTCACCCATGATTCATAATCCACATAGGCCATATATTGATCATAGTGGGTTGCAAAAAAAAATGACAGTTGAATCATCCTGTTGAGAATAACGGATCCCTCCTAAATCATAAATGCTATCAGGTATACAGTGCTGTAGTAGCTGTTTTGGAATGTAACAATAGCAGTGGGGATTATTGTGTAGAGATTACGATAATTTAATTCTGGATGAAAAATGTTCCCAATGTGCACTATCCATGCCCCTTAAGGATTCCACAAATTGAGTGTTAGTGCTTAGTAGAACAAAATTGGATTTTTATTCTGCATAAACTGTTGGGGAAATCATAAAAATATATTAATCTATCTTGCTCAATATATAAATCAGCAGCTGCATCTCCCTCCAAAACACAAGGATAAACCATAATCGAAAGTTTTTGTTTTAAATGGATTATCGCTTTGAAATTGTAATATTGCCAGTTCTGGATGCACATAGAGAGAAGATACATTTATTTTTGCCTGTTTACGATACGAATCACAGGAAATAGGACTTGCAAAAAAACAAATATGACTTTGTAATGAACAAGTGGTTTCATAACATCCTCAAATTTTTGTTAGTTTTAAGTTTCCTGCTTGGTGGGAAGAAACATCTTTCTGAGGATAGATAATCTCAATTTCCAGCTCTGAATTTATCGGAGAAAAATTGCAAACATCTATAACCTTTTCAATTTCGCGGGTAAAGTGTTACAATCGTTATCTTGGGCATATAAGATTAGAATGAAACTTTATCGCTGCTACCAGGTTTTACTAATGGTAAACCTTGTTTACAAGCATCACAATTATCAGGATTAAAAGCTGGAATATCAATACAAAACAAAGATTCCAGTGGGACAGAAAAATGAACTTTTCACAAATCAACTAAAACTCCTACAGCAACAACTTCCAGCCTCCTATTTTCAGGAAAGCAGGATATAACTTCTTGAATACTTTTAGCAGTAGTAAGAATATCTTCCACAATGGTACTTTTTTCAGCTTTGAGAGGTCAAAACCGCTTCGCAAAGTCATTTCGCCATCTTTTCGCTGGGTGAATAGAAAAATTTTTCTTCATTATTAAGGCAACTTCAAAGGCAAAACAATTCACACTCCATAGTAGGACCAACTACGGCATCAAATTCATATTCAACAAGATGTTCTGCAAGACGCTTACAAAGATTATGAGCTGCTTCAGGATTTTGCAGAATTCTTATTTTTTCGATATGCTGATTGCTATGTTTGCCTGAGGTTAATTGAAAAATAGTAAATTCAAAAGAGCTCCTTCACTTTGTAGGATTCTTGTTACATAATCAGAATCCTCCAGACCAGTTATCAATTCTTTTGCTTCCTGTTCTTCACTTTCCGGAACTTGTAATTCAATTTTGTACATATCTCCAGCAATAGAAGCATACATACCCATCATTCGTTCATTTAGTAAATTTGGATGAAAACCAGAATCCTCCAATAAGCTCTTTGCCAATTCAGCTTCAAAGAGGTTAGTGTAGGTAGCCACAGTAACTATAACTTTTTCTTCCATTGTCTCTTCCCCCTAGTTAACTAAAATGTAAAGTATTCCAGGAATTGGAAAGATAGAGACTCTCCAATTCCTGGTATTATTATAGTGTTATTTAAGCGTATTGTTTACCAATCTCAATACCCCGTTGAATAGCTGCAAGATTCTTTGCAAGTAAATCGGGATTCTTTTCTTTCAGGAAGGAAGTTAAATTACCTTCCAGAGTTTCGTACTTAATAATGTTGGTTTTACCACTATAATACCAGTTGCCAACATATTGAGAACAATCATACTGCCGATTTCTGAAGCTATTTCATATTCATCGGAACCGCTATTTGAATAATATCTTCGCGTTGATAGCCCCGAGGGCACATATTAGTATTATAAATCAGAACTCCCCCAGGACGAATAGAATGGGCAAATTTATCTATCGACGGTTGATTCACAACCAATACATCAGGAAAAACTAACAATTGGCGAAGCAATTGGTTTGGTGGAAATAACTGTTGAAACATTAGCAAAGTTCAATTCCTCATTTCAAGGTCCGTAAGATGGTAACCAGGAAACATTTTTCCCTTCTTGCATAGCTGCCTGGGCAATAAATTTGCCTATAGTAAGAACACCTTGACCGCCAAAACCGGCACAAATCATTTCTGTAGTCATTATTCCACTCCTTCACCTTTATCACGATAAACACCTAATTTGAAGAAAGGCAACATATTTTCTTTTGCCCATTGTCTTGCCTGTTCGGGTTCATAACCCCAATTCGTAGGGCAGGTGCTGATAAATTCTATAAAGGTAAAACCGCGATTTTCCTTGTTATAGCGGATGGCTTTGTTAACAGCTTTTTTTGCTTTAATAATATCAGCCGGGCTTAATAGTGAGACCCTTTCAATATAATAGGGAGCCACCAGGGTTGCCAAAAGTTCACACATCCGAATAGGATAACCGATATCATCTACATTTCTGCCGTAAGGACTGGTAGTAGTTTTCATATTAGGCAAAGTTGTAGGAGCCATTTGTCCCCCTGTCATACCATAGATAGCGTTATTAACAAAGAAAACGCTTATCTTTTCTCCCCGATTGGCAGAATGAACAATTTCCGCAGTTCCGATAGCAGCTAAATCACCATCTCCTTGATAGGTAAATATATGCATATCGGGACGGGCTCTTTTTATGCCTGTAGCAACGGCAGGAGCGCGTCCATGAGCCGCTTCTGCCCTATCACAATTAAAATATTTATAAGCAAAAACGGCACAACCAACAGGTGCCACACCGGCAATTTGATTGATCAAACCATTTTCATCTATTGCTTCAGCAATTAAACGATGAGCTACACCATGCATACAACCCGGGCAATAATGGAAGGGTTCTTTGGTAAGTGCTTCAGGGCGTTTTGCAATAATTTCCATTTTTTCCTCCTTCCTTTAAAAACATTCTTCCAGTTTTTCTTTGATTTCAGCGGGAGTGAAAACAACGCCTCCCACTTTTCCCCAAAAATCAACAGGAACTTTTCCTTCTACTGCAATTTTTACATCTTCTACCATTTGTCCTGAATTGAGTTCAAAAACATAGACCTTTTTCACATTTTTACCAATTGCTTGTTTGATTGCTTCATAAGGGTAGGGCCATACACGAATGGGACGAATTAAGCCAACGCTTTTTCCTTCTTTTAGAACTTCATTGATAGCTGATTTTACCACCCGACTGGCAGTTCCCCAGGCAACACATAAAACTTCATTTTCATCTGAAATATTATAGGTCTCATAGCGAATTTCATTCTTTTGGATTTCCGCATATTTTTTGTATAAACCCAAAACATGCTGTTCCAAAACCAGGGGGTCAAGTTCCAGAGAATTTATTTCATGATGATGTTTTTTATCGCCATCTTCATTGGGACAGATACACCAGGAAAGATGTTGATTGGCAAGCTCTTGCAGTTCTTCCTCCGTTTTTGCGGGTTTGAACTCAACGGGTTCCATCATTTGTCCCAGCATTCCATCGGCAAGAATCATAACAGGATTGCGATATTTATCTGCCAGATCAAATGCTTCGCTTGCCATATCTGCAAATTCCTGAACCGAACTCGGTGCTAAAACGATTAAACGATAATCGCCATGACCTCCACCTTTGGTTGCTTGAAAATAATCACCTTGTGCGGGTTGGATATCTCCTAAACCGGGACCTCCGCGTTGAACATTAACTACCACACAGGGAAGTTCCGCTCCCGCAATATAAGATAGACCTTCCATTTTTAACGAAATACCCGGAGAGGAAGAAGATGTCATCACTCTTTTTCCGCTTCCAGCAGCTCCATAAACCATATTTATGGCAGCAACTTCGCTTTCCGCTTGAATAAAAGTTCCGTTTACCTTAGGCATCATTTTTGCCATATATTCAATTAATTCACTTTGGGGAGTGATGGGATAGGCAAAATACAAACGACAGCCACTACGAATAGCCGCTTCTGCAATTGCTCTATTCTCTTTCATTAATATTTTGGACATTTATACCTCACTTCTCAATCGTTATTGCCACATCGGGACAGGTTATATAACACATTTTTGTGGCAGTACATTTTTCCTGCTCAATACACTCGGTATAGTTGTAACCTTGGCATTAATATTTTCTGATAAACGGATAATTTCTGGGACAAGCAATAATGCACAAGCCACAACCTTTGCAGTAATTGGGGTCAACAGTCATTCTTGGCATATCAAACACCTCACTTTTTCATTTTTTCTTTCTGTGATAAACCATTTTTTTGTAGTTCTTTATTCTGTCAAACTATTTCTTTTGAGTAACAGGAGGAACGACATCTTGTCGTCTCACTTGCAACCGAGTTATTTCGTTATAGCGCTCTTCATAGTAACGAAATAAAGCTTGCCGCTTTTGAAGATGACATCAATTACCCGAGTGAACGACATCTTGCCGCTCCACTGGCAACCGAGTAATTTCGTTGGAGTAGAGCTCTTCATAGTAACGAAATAAAACTTGCCAGCTGGTTGATGAGGATATCAATCATCTGGAGGAACGGCGTCCTCCGGCTACACATAAATTTAACTGCTGCGAATTAGCAGAAAATGGTTTCAGGGCATTGTACCTCTGTTTTTTTGCTATAGACTTCCATTTATTAAGTTTATTACTGTTTGTTTTACCTATTTAGCAAGACCTGACATCAAACAATGTAAAAGGAAAAGTGTTGAATTTTAACAACTTATATGATACTGTTATAAAAAAAGGGAGCTTGAGCGCTAAAATTCTCCTTGACATAATCAGATATAAAAGAAAAGTAAATAAATCAGCTATGGCTTAACCATCCAGCAATGTTAAAATCTAAAGGAAAAGTTAATTTTATTATGCAAGAGAATATTATTATTCAAGGTGATTGCATAGAATTAATTAGGGAACTCTCGATAATTCTATTGATCTGATTTTGCTGATCCAATTACAACCTACAACTTTCAGGGGAATTATACAGGCCAAATCACCAAGGTTAATGGTGTAAATGATGATTGGGACAAATTTGATTCAATGAAGGATTATGATATCTTCACAGAGAAATGTCAGGAATGTTATAGAGTAATGAAACCTAACGTTGTTTTTAAAAATTGGCACATATTTCTCATAATATCTATCGGATCGGGGCACACGCAAATCGATCTCTTGGATTCTCAATGATATTATTGATCAAAGATAACCTATGCCTAACTTCAAAGGCACAAGGTTTAATAAATGCCCATGAAAATCTTATTTGGGCTACTAAGAGCAAATCAACTATACTTTCCATTATCATTCTATGAAAAAGTGATGAATGATGATATCCAGATGAGGAGTTAATTGGTTAATACCAATTTGTCAGAGAAGAGAGAATAAAAATAAATGGACAAAAAGCTCATTCTACGCAAAAACCTGCCGAGTTACTGTATAGAATAATTATCTCAACTTAACCGGAGATATTGTATTAGATCCATTTTCCAAGCGGAACAACGGCAGTAGTCGCAAAAGGTTGGGTAGAAAATACATTGCCTTTGAAAAGGAAGAGTTTTATGGAACATCTCAAGAAAGAGTGCAAAAGATAATTCCTAAGAGAAACCTTTACTTGAATATATAATTGAAAAAAGAACTCCTAAAGTACCTTTCGGAAATCTAATTGAAAAGGTTATGTTAAAGTTGGTGAATTCTTATATTCTGATAATTGTCGATATTCTGCACAAGTGATGGCTGATTCAATCAATTACAATGGGCAACTGGTCTATTCATAAAATAAGTGCTTTGATTATAGGTAAGACAAGCAATAATGGCTGGGGATTTGGTTTCAGAAGAAAGACAATACCTTGCAGCATCAACGATCTTCGTTATCAATATGAGCAAGAACAACTTGGATAAAAAATCGATTTTATTCAGGAGATAATGTTTAACTATCAATAAAGGTATATCTTATAAGGAGTAAATTTTATGCATCTTATGGAATATAACCAATTTACACAAATCTTAAATGAGAAATATCTTTGAAAGTTCTAAACCGGATTTGTTAGACAAAATATCTAAAAATCCCAACAGGTTTATCGGTTTATTTAGACCTACAGATAAAGCCATATGAAAGTTATGCAAAATTTGTTGCAGTCGTATGAAATCAAATTTGGGGAAAGCTGAGTCCATATAAAAATTGCCAAGCTGTTGAGTAGATCAACATTGCGGAGGAACGGCGTCCTCCGGCTACAAGCAGAATTTACCTGATTATGTTTGAGAGCTGTAATTGTTTGGAGCATAGTTGATTAAGTAACAACTCCGTAACACTTCCGTAACACTTCCGTTGTCTCGTTACGGAATTGTTACTTTGTTGTTACCTGGTTGTTACGGGAAATAGAATGGAATAAGTAGCAATTTGTATAACATATTGTAATATAGATGGATTATCCCTATAGCGAAAATTTTTCCTTGACAATATGCCCGGCTCTAAAAATTATCCCTCCCATCACATGAGCTAAGGAAAATGATGAAGAAACACAAAAAGAAATTACTGGCTTGTCTAATTGGGATTCAGGTAATGTTTATTGCCCCGGTAATTGCTCAAACTATGGCAAGCTTAAACGGGGAAGAGTTAATTACAGACCAAAGTGTGGCAGTGGTTGACTCTTTGCAGACACAGGAACCACCGGGGTATCCTCCGGGCGAAACGATGGTCGCTACTTATTATTCTAAACGATTTCAGGGCAGAAAAACGGCAAGTGGCGAAAGATATAACCGCGATGCCTTTACTTGTGCCCACAAAACCCTCCCCTTTCAAACCCTTTTAAAAATTACCAATCCCCGAAACAGCAAATCCGTTATTGTGCGTGTAAACGATAGAGGTCCCTTCAATCGTGGTAGAGATATAGACCTTTCGTATGCTGCTGCCAAAGAAATAGGGATGCTTTCTGCGGGGGTTATTCCTGTTCAGGTGGAAATTTTAGAGCAGGTTTATACAGACACTCTGCTGGCAAAAAATTAAAAACATTATTAATTCTTATTTTCAACCTGTCTGGGAAAAGAGCAGGTAACTTAAAATGCAACTTATTTTACATATATCTCCGCGAATAAAACGGGCATTTGATAAGCGAAAACCAATTCTGGCAATGGAATCAACTGTGCTTACTCATGGCTTGCCCTATCCTAAAAATTTGGATATATTAAAAACATTGGAAGAACTCTGTCAGGAGCTTGATGTTGAGCCAGCTACAATAATTGTTTTGGACGGGAAAATTCATATTGGAATGACAGAAGCAGAAAAAGAAATTCTCCAACGCAAACTGGAAAGCGGGGAAGAGGTGGGTAAATTTAATTTACGGGATATTCCTTATGCTGTAGCTAATAAAAAAAGCGGTGGAACAACCGTTTCTGCCACAATGCTGCTTGCCAATAAAGCCGGAATAAAGGTTTTTGCCACAGGTGGAATCGGCGGAGTGCATAAATTCTGGAACGAAACATTGGACATTTCTTCAGACCTGAAAGCTCTTGCAGAAATTCCGGTGATTGTTGTTTCTGCCGGATGTAAAGCCATTTTGGATATTCCTGCCACGCTGGAAGTTCTGGAAAGTTATAGCGTTCCTGTTTTAGGATGGAAAACCGATGAATTTCCTGCTTTCTATGCAAGAACAAGCGGAAAAAAGATAGAAAAAATTGAAAGCGCCAAAGGTGTTGTAAATATCTATCAAGCGATGCAGGAATTGTATCCGCATCCTACAGGAATTCTGGTGGCAAATCCGGTGCCGGAAAATGATGAAATTCCTTTTGCGGAAATAGAAAAATATATATCAGCGGCAATTGCCGAAGCACAGACAAAAAATATTACAGGCAAGGAACTAACTCCTTTTCTGCTGGCAACTTTGGCGGAAAAAACAAAAGGGCAATCAGTTCAAAGCAACCTTGCTCTGCTAAAAAACAATGTTATAATCGGCGCACAAATCGCTAAGGAGCTACAATGAAAATTTACATTTCCACCGATATGGAAGGAATCCCGGGAACTTTTAACTGGGAACAGGAAAAAACCAACCGCACTGAAGTCCTAAAAAATTATCAGACACATATAACGGACTGCTTGAATGCAATTTTATACAGCGGATTCAAGGAATTTATAGAAGAAATAACTATTGCCGATTCTCACGCCGGAGGGGATAATTTAAGCTACGAAATAACCGCATTGGATAAAAGAATTTCGCTTATTTCAGGTGGACCCCGACCCCAATATATGATGCCTGCCTTAGATAGTGATTACGCTATGGTGTTTTTACTGGGCTATCATTCCGGCACAGGAACCTGAAAGGCAATATGGATCACACTTATTCCAACAGCAAAATTTTTAGAATATGGATAAATGATATACCAATGAATGAAGCAATGATAAATTCTGCTTATGCAGGTTATAAAGAACACGGTTGCTTAATCAGCGGAGATAAGGCATTAGAAGAACAAATTGCCGTTACTATGCCCTGGGTTCATTTTGTCAGAACAAAAGAAGCAGTAGCCAAATTTGCCGCTAAGAATTATTCTTCTATCATCGTGAAAGAGGAGCTGGTGAAAGCTGTTCAGGCATCTTTAACGAAAAAAGATATACCTTTGTATACTTTCTCCAGTCCAATCCGCCTGAAGATTGAATTCCATTCTACTTCTATTACCGATTGCGCTGCTTTATTACCTCATTCTAAACGCCTTGATGGAAGAACTATAGAATATGTGGATGATGATTACGGGGTTATTTTTGAAGCGATAATGGCTCTGGTGACACTGGCTTACGGGGCGACATTGTAAAAAAAGAGTTAAGTGAGATGGCGAGATGGTGAGATAGATTTTTTTTACAAAGAGAGAAAGAGAAAAAGAGATTTGATTTTATACAAGAGGGAAAGAGAAAAGAGAGGTAATTTTACTAATGAGAAAAGAGAATTAGGATTAATAAGTCACGAGTCCTTATCGCTAAATAATTTTGAGGTTATAATAATTTTTATAAGCGATGAGGACTGCGACTTTTTTCATTCTTCATTTTTTAACAGATAGCGTTTTAATCGCTTAACAGATTCTTCCCAAGCCAATAATAGCAATTGTAGAATGCAATTGGTCCGTGTATTTTACCAATTAAAGCCAAACGCAAAGGCAGATAAAATGTTTCATTCTACCCCAATTCGGAGATACCATCATTGATAACTTCTTGAATTGTATCTACTTCCCAATTAGTAAGGTAGTAATTTTTGGACAAACCAGGCAAGAACCTTCTGTGCTTCAGAGTTGAGAGTATCTTTTTCTTCTTCCTCTGTTAATGTCTCCGGTTGATAAAACATCTTGCAAATATTCTACAATTTCATTAAGCAAAGTGTGCGTTCCCCGGCAACTGCTATGGATAGATGGTATTTTTTTGTTGCTGATATCAAACCCTTTTCTAAAAAAAGTTGTTTACAACGCAAAGCAATTTCTTCCAAAGGCAGACGCAAATACTGTCCATTCATCCAATCCAGTTTAGCTAAATCAAAAATAGCATTTGCCTTATTAACCTGTTCCAAAGAAAAGACTCACAAAGTTCATCAAGGGTAAAGTTCGCGTTCATCGGCAGAATGCCAACCCAGCAAAGCAACAAAATTGATTATGGCTTTTTTTAAGTATCCCTTTAATAAATACACTACGGAAACATCATTCATCCTTTTGCTTAACTTGTATGATCAGATTAAGTATTAAAGGCAATGCACCCATTGTGGAATTTCCCAACCTAGCATTCATAAAGATAGATATGTTTGGGAGTGCTGGAAAGCCATTCTTCACCTCGGATTAGAGGCGAGAAATTTGCATAAAAATGGTCATCTACAACTGAGGCAAGATGATAAGGAAAACCGTCACTTTAAAACCTGGTCATCGGATTGACTGAATCCATTTACTTCTCCCCGAATCAGGTCATAAAACGAAATTTGTGCTTATCAGGCATTTTTAAGCGGATTACATATTTTTCTCCATTTGCCATCTTTTGCCTTATCTCGGATTGATTCTAACGCTAAACAACGACGGTCATATTTAACAAATTCACCTTTTTCCTGTTGTTCTTTGCGCATATTTGTTAGTGTTTCAGAAGAGCAAAAACAGTAGGCAAAACTCCTTTTCTAATAGGTACTGTGCTTGTTCTTGGTATAAGCGTTGGACTGAATGTAAAGTCTGAAATTTCCTCTTTACCGCCCCTCAAAAATCCAACTCCTAAATTATGCAAGGAAGTAATAAGATTTTTCATGGCTTCCGGGAACTATTCTGCTTTGGTCTGTATCTTCAATCCGGAGAATAAATGTTCCCTGTTCTTTACGGGCAAAAAGATAGTTGTAAAGGGCAGTCCTTAAACCCCCAATATGTAAAAAACCTGTTGGACTGGGAGCAAAACGCACACGAACTTGTTGCATAAGAAATTCCTTATCCTTATTTTTCCATTAACTTTTCTATGGAATTGTAAAATTGATATTTCAACACCCGATATTTGGGGTTATAATGAATTTTATATTGCTGTGAATGTCTTGGAATAGCTTTACTTTCTGCAATGGCATTAACTTCCTGCCATTCTGTTATATCAAACACTGCCATTTCCTGGACAACAGGACTAGCTGCTTTCCAGAGTTGAGTTATA
Source organism: Cloacimonas sp. (SeqCode) (assembly GCA_040770845.1). Taxonomy (GTDB): domain Bacteria; phylum Cloacimonadota; class Cloacimonadia; order Cloacimonadales; family Cloacimonadaceae; genus Cloacimonas. The sequence goes on along the minus strand of JAXGIH010000020.1, from coordinate 6,214 downwards.
TCCAAATTATAAGTATAATCCAAAACGGATTCTTGCATAATTTCTGATAAAATATAGCTTTTACGATAAAGATCACTTATTGCTTTTTCCTTTTTCAGCTGTAAAACGGGAACCAGACAATCTAAACTCAAACGGAAAAAGCCATTTTGGGAACCGATATCCTGCTTTAATGGTCTGTATGGTTCAGGATGCAAGAGTATTTCTGTCATAATTTTTTTAGCCGATTCATTTATATCAGTAAGCAAATGTGCAGGACCCAAATACGCTTGGAAGACAAGTTTATAGATATCAATTAGTTTTAGTTCCGGATGTTGATTTAGTTCCAGAGAAATAACCTGTTTGATATCTATAGCTTTCTGGTTGGTATTATCTTTCCGCATATTCTATTTCTCCTTCTCTAATAACATAACGCAATTGAGATGTTTCAGTTTCCAGCGGAAGGGAATATATAGATAAGTCAGCTTGAAAGCCGGTTTTAATTTGTCCGGTAATGTTTTCTTCAAAGTTCAGCCAGGCGGCATTTTTGGTGTAAATATCAATTGCCTGAGCAAGAGTTAAACGCTCCTGCGGATTATGATGATTGATTGCTGCATTTATTGACTGCATTGCATTTAAAGGAGTTACATACCAATCGGAACCCCCGGTAATAGTAATTCCAGCTTTGAGTATTGTGGCAAAGCGATTCATTATTTGACTACGCTTAATTCCTAATTTCTGGGCATAAAAACCATTTTCTCCACCCCATAAAAGGTCAAAATTGGGTTGCGCAACATTTTCTTTAGAAACAGCAATTTCCCTAATTAAATCATCATCCCGTTAATTCACAATGAATTAGCTCACAGCGTAATTCTTCAGTAGTAGCGATATTTTTATAAACATTATTGATCTGCCGAATAGCTCTATCTCCGATACAGTGAACTGCTACCTGCAGATGATGTTTACACACTTCACTAATAAATTTTTGCCAAAATTCGTCACTCCTGATAGAGAACCCCTTTGGAAGTGCTGTTTAAATACCCCTTTTAGGGTTCAGAAACAGCTGCAGTTTCAGAACCGATGGAACCATCTGCTAAAATACATCCTCCGATTCTTTTGGCTCCTGCATCAAGCTGCACTAATATTGAAGGATTGAGGATAGAGGATAAAACGCAGAGGAATTTATTCAGATTATCTCTGGTAGCTCATAGTGAGCAATGCTGTTATGAGCGTCTTTTAATCATCGTATGCAAAGAAAACAAAAGCCACCCCTCCAAACCAATTTTTGCGGATACCTGATAAGCTTCTATAATCTCCTCCATCCGTTAGCTTAGCTTCTGAAAATCAGCGGACTGCCCGATCGTTTTCTGCTCCTTTAAAACTTCATTTTTTGTATTTAACTCTTTAATCTGCTTACGGGCAAAAGAATTCAGGCATACAAGAATGACCATCAATTCTTCTTAAAAGTAATGCTTTATCGGGAACTGCCGAATCCAGTTCTTGAACTGTGAAACGCTTTTCCTGCAATAAGGTTTCATCCAGTTGCCAGGCAAAAATAATTTCCTCTTTATTCTTTTGGCATTTTCAGCAGAGAGCAATTCAGAACATCAGCAATGTTTTTAACTTTGGATAAATCTACACGAGCAATATAAATCCTCCTTCAAAACTGTGCGTGTGCGTATCAATAAAGCCAGGATAGGCATAAGAACCATTTAAATCTTTCATAGAGATGTTTTTATATTGTTCTGGAACAGGATAAGGCAATATCTCTGAAATACTTGTATTATGAACAAGTAGCGATTTCGGTTCTTCAGTAAATTTACCCTTTATCCAGAGATAGAGGTTGGCTAATATGTTCATTTCTCTTCCTTTTCTAATATGGCATTCAGCATTTCATAGAATTTACGAACTGGAAAACCCATAACATTAAAATAACATCCATCAACTGCTGTGATAAATTGTGCTCCATAACCCTGAATTCCATAAGCTCCTGCTTTATCCATAGGTTCTCCTGTTTTTATATACGATTTAATTTCTACCTCAGTCAATTCGGCAAAATGCACTAAGGTCTGCTCATAGTTTATGTTCGCTATCTCATTATAGAAAATACAGATACCGGTATAAACGCTGTGAGTGTTTCCTGAAAGTAATCTCAAATATCTGCTTGCTTCTTTTTGGTTTAAGGGCTTGCCTAAGATGTGATTATCTATGGCTACTAAAGTATCTGCAGCTATAACTACTGCATCTTTATCCACTTTATTTTTAACAATTTCTGCTTTCCGCAAAGCATTTTGCATAGCTTGAACTTGCGGTTCTTCTCCATTAATCGGTTCTGCAATCTCTGCAGGAATAATATAAGCATTTATTCCCAATAAAGCAAAAAGTTCTTTTCTGCGCGGAGAAGCAGAAGCAAGGATAACTTTTTTATTGTGTAATAACTCATGTATCATAATTTTAAACCTTTGTTACATAGAATATAAAGGCTGGTTTAAGTCAATAATTTTCTCTATTTGTAAAAAATAACTTGCCTTAAAGTAAGGTATTAGAAAAACTTGTCCATAGAAAGAAAAAAAATATCCTGGAGGATACAAATGGAACGAGTACATAACTTTAATGCAGGTCCTGCCGTCGTACCTGAAGAAGTTCTTAGAGAGGCACAGTCAGACCTTTTCAATTACAAAGGGATGGGGCTTTCCGTTATGGAAATGAGCCATCGCAGTAAAGAGTATGAAGCCATTATCAATGAAGCCAGAGATGCTGCAAAACGGATTTATGGTCTCGGTGATGATTGGGATGTGCTTTTTCTGCATGGAGGTGCAAGTTTGCAATTCGTGATGGTTCCTATGAACTTTTTGCCGGAAGGTAAAATTGCGAATTTCATTCATACCGGTGTGTGGAGCAAAAAAGCAATGGCGGAAGTTAAAAAATTGGGTAAACCAGTGCATATTGCTGCCAGTTCGGAAGATAAAAGTTTCAGCTACATTCCGAAAACCTATCAACTTTCCGATAATCCTGCCTATCTTCACATTACTACAAACAATACGATTTACGGCACTGAATGGAAAATAGACCCTGATGTTCCGAAAGATGTTCCTTTGATTGCAGATATGAGCTCAAACTTTATGAGCAAACCAATTGATATCAACAAATACAGCTTTATTTATGCCGGAGCACAGAAAAATATTGGTCCTGCCGGCTGTGCTGTTATTTTGGTGAAGAAGGACTTTTTAGCTACAGGAGCTACAAATCTGCCATCAATGCTGGACTATCAGTTACATTCTAAAAACGGCAGTTTGTATAATACTCCTCCTTGTTTCATCATATCTATATGATTGGTTTGGTTCTAAAATGGGATTGAGAACTATGGTGGACTTGCCAGAATTGAAGAAAATAACAAAGTTAAAGGCAAAATACATTTACGATGTTATTGATGCCTCCGATGGTTTCTATAGAGGAACAGTGGTTCCGGAAGACCGTTCTTTGATGAATATCACTTTCCGCCTTCCCAGCGAAGAACTGGAAAATCTTTTATTAGTGAAGCTAAAAAGAATGGAATGATTGGTCTGCGTTGGTCATCGTGATGTAGGTGGATGCTGCAGCTTCCCAAGTTATAATGCCTCGCCTCTTAATGCTGCTTACGATTTGGCTGAATTCAGCGAAAATTTTCAAAAACAGAATGGATAATTCATACTTTGAAAAGACCCTGACTATTAAAAACTGCTGTAGTATCTTTATGGATATAAGCAGCAGTTAAGGTTATAAGAGAAAAAATAATACGTAAGTAGGTTAAATGTCTATCTTAGATTTAATCGTGAAAGGTGATTCCTGATGTATGTGCTTACGGTTATTTCCGTAATCAGCATCGGCATCATAATTGAAAAATACCGTCAATTCAGAAAAGTACGTCTATCTAACAATAAACTTCAGCTGTCTCTTAAATCGCAGGATAAACTGGAAAATATCCGCGCTCTTATAAATATGCATAAGAGTGAATGTCCTATGGGACTGATGCTGGATAAACTATTCAACAACGAAAGCGACGACTTGGATTTAATTAACCAAAGTATGGAAGCAACGGCAAATTTGGAATTGCATCGTTTGGAAAAAGGGCTGGGTTGGCTTTCCACTTTTGCGGCAATTGCGCCTTTGATTGGATTTTTGGGCACTGTTATAGGGATGGTGAATGTCTTTATGAAAATTCAAGCAGCCAGTCAAAGCGGAGTTGATATTTCTATGCTGGCAGGTGGAATCTGGGTTGCTTTATTAACTACTGTAGGGGGTTTAATTGTAGGTATTGCGACAATCATTTTTTACAACGATCTGGTGCAAAAATTGGAAAATATCGTGAAAGATATGCAAGAAAATGCAGTGGAATATATCATTAAATATAAGAAGTTAAAACAAGGTAAACTATGAAACTGCGTGTTTCCAAACAGCGAATTTCTACAACAATGCTTATTTCAATGACCGATGTTATCTTCCTTCTTCTGCTGTTTTTACTAATTGCTTCAAACTTCGTAAGCCAAACGGGCTTGCCGATTAAGCTTCCTGGTTCTTCTACTGCTGTCAGGCAAAGTTATCAAACTCTGTTAATTACATATTATAATGACGGACGCCTGTATTTTATGGATAAACCCATAGATATTAAAGAACTGGAAACAGTCCTTCAGCAAAAATACCAAAATCCTGAGCAAGTTGTGCGCATTGCTGTGGAAAAACAAGTTCCGGTGCAAAAACTGATAAATTTAATGGACATTGTCCGTAATTCTGGCTATGAAAGAATCTTTGTTGCCACAACCGTTTTGGAGAAAAAATAGTGCGCCGTTTTCAATTTTCCAAACTTTTCAACGGCTATTTCATCTCTGTAGCATTTCACCTGTTGTTGTTTATTCTTTGCTTCTATGTTATCAAACCTTATTGTTCCGGAAAAAATGGTATACTTTTGAATGGGAACCATTAGATAGGACTACCGTGATTGAAACGCAAACAGCTAACTGGAACCGAAGAAATAACTATGGGTAACAATATTCCCGGAACTGAAGGAATAACTAAACAAGCGGCAGGAATTTCCGAAAAAAGAAAATAAATACCGTTTAATGGAAATTTTATAAGTATAGGTGATAGTGAACCTGCTATTGCTATGCCGATAAATGTGTTACCTCAGGATAATGCCAAAACGACAATTCCTTCCAGCTTTCCTCGTAATAGAAATTCCAATGCCTTGAAAGAAGTACCCGGAACCATAACAGGCAGTAATTTCGGCTTTTCTTCTTCCCTGGAAGAAGGTGGGGGAGAAGCATATATAATCAGCCAAACCAAACCTCAAATAAATCCTACTGAAGAGGGAGAGGTCTATCTGGAATTTAAGCTTACTCCTAAAGGCACAGTAGATATGAGCAGTGTAAATATACTTTCTTATACCAGCGCAACTTATGCCGAAGCAGTGAGAAAAGTGATGCCTTCCTGGAAGTTTGGTTTTAAGGGAACTTATAATCCCAAACAACTTTATCGTTTGCGTTGCAGGTTTGTTATTAATGAATAAATATTGCTTTCCGGAACGGATACCTGTTTTAATGGGTATTTTGAATGTTACTGAGGATTCTTTTTCGGACGGAGCACAATTCCTGGACAGAGAATTAGCTATTAAACATACGGAGGTAATGATTGCTGAAGGAGCAGAAATAATTGATATTGGAGCAGAATCAACTCGTCCTGGTTCTTTACCTGTTCCTGCAGAGATACAAGAACAAAGGATAATCCCTATTCTAAGCTCTTTAATAGAAAAATATCCTAAAGTTACTTTTTCAGTTGATACTCAGGAGGCAACAGTTGCTGAAAAGGCAATAGAGCTTGGCGCTTCTATTATCAATGATATTTCGGCTCTTAGAACCGATCCAGCTTTGGCAGAGCTTTTATCAGCAAATCCTGAGGTAAAAGTTATTTTAATGCATATGCAGGGAACTCCGCGCACGATGCAAATAAATCCTGTTTATCAAGATGTGCTAGTTGAAATAAAGGATTTCTTTCAAGAGCGTATTGATTTTTGTCTTGCCAAAGGGATTTTAAGGGAAAACATAATGCTTGATCCCGGTATTGGATTTGGCAAAAACCTGGAACATAATTTAACTATTCTTGCCAACTTGAAGACATTTAAAGAATTTGGTTTACCTCTTGTTGTGGGAGCCAGCAGAAAGAGCTTTATAGATAAAATTTCACCTTCATCACCTTCACAACGCAC
>JAXGIH010000019.1:0-24444 GCA_040770845.1 Cloacimonas sp. (SeqCode) | reverse complement strand
CAGCATCACCATTAGAGAAAAAGATTCAACGAAAAAAAATGGATTGAGGAGATTATAAAAATGAAACGCTATCTTTATGTTATGCTATACATTTTACTCATTATGGGTTGTTCCACAGTTCCCAAAGTAGTACCCCATCCTTGGAACAAAACTTTATCAGATGAGGAAATAATTCAGGGCTCTACAATTGCCATTGAAACAACTATTTTATCCACACCCTTAATTGGTTCCCAAGAATTATTGGAAGAGGAAATAGCGCAAAAAGCCAAATCACTTCTTGAAAGAAGAGGTTTTTATATTTCAAACAGCAATTATCAATACAAGATGAAAGTTTTATTTTCCGTTGAAAAACAGCTGGAAACTATTACTACATCAATGATTCAAAATTCTAATTATTCCGGATCGGCGATGACCGTTAAAAGTGGTTATGGTATAACTTTGGCAAACCTTATTTCCGAAACTATACAGGTCTCTAAAAGTGAAGTTTCCACCAATCAATATGATACTTATACTTATAGCTTTGCTTGCGAGATTTATACAGCATCTGGAAAAATAATCTGGAAGAATGATGCAATTCAAAAAGCATATAAATTTAATGTCCTTGATTATATTACTCCAATGCTACAAATTGCTTTTTCCAGTTTACCCAAAGATGAAAATATTTATCCTCGGGTCCCTAAAATTAAAGAGACACAGGTTAAAAACTTTCTTTCCGCAAAAGTTTATCAAACATACTTGCGTTGTCCTGCTTTACCTAATTTAATTTGTTTTGAAGATTACTGGTTAGATGATTATGAATACAAACCTCATAAATTCAAACAAAATTATTCTAAAAATCCTCAAGCATTTATGGCTTATATTGATCTGTTACAAACAGCTGAATTTGCCATTCCAGGTTCAAAAATAAAAAAATGGGATAATCCACTTGATATGAATAATTGGAGAACCGTCTATTTAATTGGGAAATATTATCTTGGTAATGATCAAAATCCAGTGAATATAGTAGTCAAATTAAAAGGAACTCCATCCTTTTATGTTGTTTCCAAATGCAATATCGTCACTGATGAAGAATATAATTCATATTATCAGAAATATAATCTCTGGATAAATAAATTAACAGAATTCCTTTTGATTTTTTTGAAAAAAGGATAATGGGAACAGTATATATAAAATAGCGTTTTCAGATTTACAAGTTAATCGGAATTTCTATAAAAGCAGAAGCTCATATATGGGAAAAAGTTCCCGTAGTAACGACAGATACTAACGACGGGTTTTAACCCGCTGAAAAGAGCATAGAAAATAGCTTATTTCGAGAATGAGTTCCGTAGGAACGACAGATTTTATAGAAGGGTTTTAACCTGGAGAAGAAAAGACAAATTTTGTATTTTAGTTGCGGTATTCTAATTTGCAATAAACCGAATGCATTTATTTTTCAAATTTCTGCGAACTCCTTGGCAAAGTAGAAGTTGCCAATCCATTTGTTATAAACTACATTTTTGGGGTTAAATAAAGTACACTGCTTTCAGGGTATTTCAGCTTTTTCCAACTTGAATTACTGAAGCATTGCTTACCCATTACGGATGGTATTAGCAATGGGTAAGCAATGAGTAAGCAATGCTACTACGGAAGAAAACGGAATTATATTTATTTAGTAGGAGTTAGGGAATTTATTGAGAAGAATGAAATTTTGTATTGGTAAGTTCATATTTTATACAATAGTTATATTCAATAAGAATAAATAATAGGAAAAAAGTTCCGTAGGAACGACAGATACTAACGACGGTTTTGAACCTTTAGCGAAAAGGGTAAGAAAACTACCTATCTCTTTTTTTAAGAAAAAGTTCCGTAGGAACGACAGATTTTATAGAAGGGTTTTAACTCGAAAATAATAGGGAAAAATAAGAATATTTTACCAAAATAAGAAATACAATATAATATAGATAGCTATTTGGATAGGCAAAATATAATTATTTAACATCCAGGAACGGATTTAACTCTATTATTCTTATAAATAAATTCAAAAGCAGATACAGGATGATCAGGTTGTTTTTATTGGTATCCACAGTATAATACATTGTAAAGAATATAATTGTTCATTCGTAAATGATATAATTTTAAAAAGGGTATTCTTGCTTTTCCTTTTATCGTGTAAATATAGATTCTTTCATTACCGTATAATTTGTGAGATTGTTATAGCTCGGTTGTAAGTGTGCTTGCTTTCTGTTTTAACTCACAATTTTTCAGTTTGGAAACCAGTTAAAATGCGGTTGTAAGTGCAATAGTTCGTAAATTGTGGCTTTCTGGAAGGCAGGTGAAAATTGTGAGTCAAAACTTTCTCTGCTGAAAATCGTAAATTTAACGAGGGGCTTACGCCTCCATCGCTATCATTGTGTCGCCCTGACGGGCTTTTGGGAAAAAGGAAAGGAAAAAAGAATAGAAATTGGAGCTTTTATTTTAACGAGGGGCTTACGCCTCCATCGCTATCATTGTGTCGCCCTGACGAGCTTTTATGAAATCTCCAACCTTATAAACCTTATCAACCCTCTAAACTCTCTAAACCATCTCCAACCTTATCAACTCTCTAAACTCTCTAAACCATCTCAACTTTATCAATCCTCTAAACTTTTTTTTCATTCTAATTCTTTATCTCGCTTTGCAGAATTCCCTTGCCAAAAAATCCCTTTTCTATTGTGTTATCAAGTAAAAATCAAGCCAAAGGACGGTTAGGATATGGCTGATAAATTATATTTAATTGATGGCACGGCATTGTTATACAGGGCTCATTTTGCCTTTATTAAGAATCCTTTAATCAACAGCAAGGGAATGCATACCAGTGCTATTTTCGGAGTAATAAATTCGTTTCTGCACATCCTGGAAAATACACAAGCGGCTTATGTAGCCATATCTTTTGACCGTAAAGCTCCTACTTTTCGGCATAATCTTTATGAGGCATATAAAGCTCAGCGTCCTCCTATGCCAGAAGAACTTACTGCTCAAATTGAACCCGTGAAACGATTTTTTGAGTTAATCGGCTTAAAGGAAATCGGTCTTGATGGTTATGAAGCGGATGACATTCTGGGTACTTTGGCAAAGCAATATAAAGATCAGTTTCAAATTGTGTTTTTAACCAGTGACAAGGATTACTGTCAATTGGTTGATGAGCGTTCAGTTATGCTTGATCCGATGAAAGATATTGTTTTGGATCGGGATGCCGTATATGCTAAATATGGAGTTTATCCGGAGCAGTTTATTGATTATCTTGCGCTTGTTGGAGACCCTTCTGACAACATTCCTGGCGTGAGCAGCATCGGACCTAAAACTGCTGCAATGCTACTTTCCGAATATCAAACGCTGGATAATATCTATGCCAATTTGGATAAGTTAAAACCACGCTTGCAGGAAGTCCTTCGGGAAAATAAGGAAAATGCTTATCTCTCAAGGCAATTAGCAAAAATTGACACCGATGTTCCGATTCCCAAACCCGATTTAGAGTACCTAACTTTTTGGGCAAAGGATTTGAAAAAAGCAATTCCCTTGCTGGAGGAATATGAAATTAATTCCATTAAGCGGAAAATAGAGCTGAAATATCCGGAAACCAATGCAACAAAACAACAAACCGAATATCAGGACGATATTTTTAAGGAAAAGGAAAAGCCACAAGAGGAAACAGCAGAAACAGAGGAAAAAATGCCTTTTTCAGCGGTTTTGGTTAATACTCTCAATTTTGTTACTCTGCTCAAAGAACTGAAAGAGGCAAAACAAATTTCTCTTGATACGGAAACAGATTCCCCGGAACCTATGCGGGCAAATTTGGTGGGAATATCCTTTTGTATGGATGAAAGGAAAGCATACTATCTTCCCTTGGGACATCAATTTGCAGTAAATTTGCCGCTACCGGAAGTTCTTCGCCATTTGGAAGATGCTTTAAAAGGGAAACTTTTATTGGGACATAACCTCAAGTTTGATTTAATAGTTCTTGCCCGCAATGGATTAGACCTTGATAATCCACTGTTTGATACAATGCTGGCTGCCTACATTCTTGATCCTGGAACGCTGAATTACTCTCTGGAAACCTGCGCCCTGAATGAATTGAATTATAAAATGATACCTATCAGTGACTTAATTGGCAAAGGCAAAAACCAGAGCACTTTTGACTTGGTAGAACCGGAAAAAGCATGTATCTACTCTGCAGAAGATGCCTGGGCTGTTTATAAGCTCTATCCTGTTTACCGAAAAAAAGTAGATTTTAGCGTTATGGCAAACCTTTTTGATACGATTGAACTCCCCCTTATCAAGGTCTTACAACAGATGGAAATGAACGGAGTGGCAATTGACTGTTCTGTTTTAAGCGAAATATCCCATCAGATAAATCTGGAACTGAAGACCCTGACAGATAAAATATATGCGTTTGCGGGATATGAATTTAACATCAATTCAACCCAGCAATTGGCAAAACTGCTCTTTGAAGAAAAAAAACTACCCTACGGTAGAAAAACCAAAACCGGCTATTCTACGGATAACAGTGTACTGGAAGAACTTGCCATTGACTATGAAATTGCCGGAATAATTATTCAATACAGACAGCTTTCAAAACTGCAATCTACCTATGTAAGCGCTCTGCCTAAAATGATCAATCCTCAAACCGGAAGAATACATTCCTCTTTTAATCAAACCGTTACTTCCACAGGTCGCCTTTCTTCTTCCAATCCCAATCTGCAAAATATACCCGTGCGCACAGAAATTGGACGCGAAATCCGGAAAGCATTTTGTGCCAAAAATGCAGAACACCTGATCCTGGATGCAGATTATTCACAGATAGAATTGCGTTGCTGGCTCTGATGAGCGAAGATGAGGTCTTCAATAGATGTTTTGGAAGCAAGACCTGGATATTCATAAAAGAATGGCTGCCAAAATTTTTAATGTGGACATTGAAAAAGGTTATTCCCGACCAAAGAAGAGCTGCAAAACCATTAACTTTGGTATCTTTGCGGAATGGGACAACGCAAACTTTCCTGCGAACTGGGAATCTCTCTCAATGAAGCAAAAGACATTATAGACGGTTACTATGTCATAATTCCCTTCCATTCGTAATTTTATCAACCAATGTGTAAATAAAGCTCGTCAACAACATTATGCGGAAACCCCTTTTGGGCAGACGATTATACCTTCCTAATATAGACAGTGAAAAATCAGGGACTAAAAAGCGAAGCGGAAAGAATTGCGGTTAATATGCCAATTCAAGGAACTGTGCAGCTGACCTGATTAAAACAGCTATGCTCAATATTCATAAGCAGATAGATAAACGTTAAGACATCAAACGATCTTCCAATCCATGATGAACTCCTTGAGGTTCAGCAAGAAGCATTAGAAGAGACAAAAAATATCGTTAAGACTCAGAGAAAGTGCTTTACCCGCAAAAATATCTGGAAAAAGTCCATCCGAAAACGGATGTGGGAGTAGGAAAAATTGGTTTGCAAGTACACTGAAGAATGAAGAATGTAAGTAAGCCCAAGTTTCGCACAAAAATAGTGAAAATAGATATTTTTTTGAAATGTAAGTCATTGAAAAATAGGAACTAATTTTAGTTTGAAAATAGCTTAAAAGTGTCGTCCAAAAAATAATTTGCGTTATTTAGCAATACTTTAGCTAAAAAATGAGAAACTTGGGTTAACAAATTTTGGAAGGAAGAATCAATGTATCTTGATTATTTTGGTAATTACCTTTTCTTTGCCTGAGGCTACTTTAACGAAATAGATTCCGGAGCCGGTGATTCTTCCTGCATTATCTTTACCGTTCCAAATAAATTGAAGGTCTTTATGAGGATAGCCATTAAATACGGTTTGCACGATTTGTCCTTTAAGATTATAGATTTTAACATCCGATTAATTTACTCGGATCAGCATTTTCACAGTGAAGGTTGTTTCATTCACGAAGGATTAGGATAATTGGGTAGATTCTAAAGCCCTATATCAGGAGGTATTGGAATATCGGGTTTGGTTGTTTCATGGAAAAGGTTAACAAACACATTAATTAAATTCTTAATATTCTGCTTGCATATTGTAAGAGGGAAACTTAAACATAATGCTTGACCTTCTGCATAGTTGTGATGAATACATACAATTTTACCATTTGTCATCTCCCTGAATGCTTTCAGAACTGTAATCGGAACCATACTGATAAATACTTTCCCCAGGATTTACCGGTTCCAATCCTTCAACACCAATAATATGACCATTCCAAGTGGACAATGTCTTTAAGCTATCAACCTGGAGAGCAGGATAATTTTCCTCATTGGGAATTGCATATTTAAAGCGTGCTTGTCCACTATAATTTACACCTCCGATTCCTAAAAACTTCATAAATAAACTATCTGCAGAAAACAAGGCTTGATAGCTAAAGGTTCATTTCAAATGCTTTACTTGGATAATAGACAGTAATAAATACATTTCCTCCCAACCGATATATTTTTCTAAAGCATCACGAATCCTTCGTAGGGATATAAGTTATCACTCATATCATTGCCATGCCACAAAATAGAAGAATAGATACCGATATCTGCCAATTTCAAGATACCGGTTTGTTCTTCCAAGTCCAAGTGGGAAACATTTTCAAAGTTCTCCAATAGATCATTGTAAAAATTTTTATCAACTGCTTCATCAGTCAGTTGAAAAGGAGATGTTCCGCTAAAATTTTTACTTTCGTCTATCACATAAATACCTCTGTCCAGTGAAACCATTCTACTTGCCAAAGGAGCAGAAAATTGACTTCTGATTTCCCTCTAAATCATTGGCAGTAATGTTACTATAGTAATAATATTCCTCATTACTTTCCACATTCGTATCAATATAAGAAGTATCAGAGTAAGGAACAGTTGCAATTAGTGTTTTTGTTCCGTTTATGCCGAGAGAGCGATAGATACTATAGCTGGAAATATCCAGTTCCGGATTAGGCATCCATTCAATAGTTATAGATGCTTTATTAGGAAAATCAGCAATTAAATTTGGTGTGGTAGGAACTGAAAAAGGTATTCCACTTGCATATTTACGTATACTTTCAAAGCCAGAATCATTTACGGCACAAACAGCTATGTTGTAAGATATTCTTCATCAAGTCCACTAATAATACATTGATTAGCATTTACATATTGCCAGAAAGTTAGAGAATAAATTTCTGTTCCGTAATATACAGCGTATTTAGTAACTTCCTGATCGGAGGAATATCCCATTCAGCCAATAAAGAAGTTTCCTGTTCCTGTATCATAGACCGTAAAATTTTCCACAAATACTGGCTGATTGGCAATACAGCAACAGTTGCCGTAGCTTTAACTATTTCAGCTTCATCACGAAAATCCAGATAATCAATTAAATCCTCGTTAGTATGGTAATAGGAACTGATATATCGCTCAAAGAAAATACAGCATTAAATCCGTTTTCAGAAAAATATAACTATCAGAGCCCATACCCGTAATTCCCAAAACCGGTTGATAGAACCATATAATTCCTGCTATTCTCATCGTTTCATAACTATATTCTTCAGAACTCATATATGGCATAACCGAAACTCTTGACTAATCTCCAAATTATTAGCCATCATATCCAGGTTAATCATCACTCTGATATTTTGGTTTTCAGCGATAGCATAATCGCAATAAGCTTCCGATCCACAGCCACCACGTTTTCTGCACTAAAGGCAATAAAACGAATTGAAAATCTTGCGCTGATATCCTGTAGCCATCATCACTCTGGCAATTTCTATTGATCTTATTGTTGTGCCACTGGCATTATCATCTGGTTCAGGAGCAAAGATAAAAAATCAGAATTAAAGTAAAATTGAATCATAATGCCCCCTTACACGATATAAATATCCGGATGTAAGTATCCTGGAATAGTGGCAATTACATTATATTGAGTAGAATTATTATGCGGATATTCCTGCATCCAAGTATTGGTAAAGCCAAAATCTTCAAATTTTCCCCTAATCCAATTTGCCACTTCTGTATGATTATCAACTAAAGCATAACGTGCTTGATAATTCTGCAGATGTTGAACATACGCTCTCAAAGTATCAGCATTTACCATAGATATCAAATTGATAATATCAGGTATCAGCCCGCAAACTGAGCGGACAGAAAACTGATTGTAATTAAAAAAGCCAGTAGAAAGCATATCTTTCATTGTTCTTATAAAGTATATTTACCCAGCAGATAATCATTTGCTCTTTTGCTTATTCTGCCATATTCTTATTGTCTTATGAGTGCCATACAAAGGAGTAATATCTTCTGGGTTATCTTATTCACTTTCCATAAATTTGCTTCTTCAAAACTTTAAATAGATATGAATGAGGATTTGTCAATAAAAATAATTACCATTTTTGGAGTGGTAAAGGTAAAAAGTATCTCCTTTAAGTTTTCATTCCTATAAGATATATATAATTATCAACTACAACTGAAAGTATTAAAGTAACAACTTAAAGATATTGAGATAATTTTCTATATAGAAACCGTATTATCCCAGTTTTAACAATCACTTTCTTAATAAAATCCCCTATTTTTTCTTATATATTCCTTACGAAAAGCCATTAATCTATCGTTTAATATACTAATCAAGCGTTAATAATTAACGCTTGATTTATGCTTTCAATTTTATGGTAAAACGGACACAGATTCGATTATGCTGCTAAATAATGAAGCATTAAATATCAGATGACAGGTAAATATAAGCTAGCTCAAGTTTCTTGCACAAAAATAGTGAAAAATGAGCATTTTTGAAATGTGTTATTGCAAAATAGAACTAAATTCTTTGAAAATGGTTCAAAAGTATCCAAAATCAAGTCCAAGCATAAATATATCTTTTAACAGCTTAATAGCACTATTTTTTGCTGGACACTATGTATATTAGAAGTAAACACATTATCAATAAGCGCGCAGCACTGGTTTATGCAGAATTTACTATGAAATAGTGGAGGCCATCAACACTGAAAACGGCTCTCCCATGAACAAGATATTGTTATATTTGTGCAATTAGAGATAACCTTGCAGCGTAAGACTCAAGTTATATCATTGATAGAAAGGTAAAAGGATTTTCGCACGAGGGCAGGTTTTCTGATAAAATAGAAGAATTAGCGGAACTAATTTCTCAAAAATACAAACAGAAATTTGGTTTGACTCTTCCGTGGGCAAAGATGACTCGGAATCTGAGGAACAATATACTGTCACTACGAGAGTTTGGAGACCGGTTATCATCACAGTTTTGGTTTAGAGT
Source organism: Cloacimonas sp. (SeqCode) (assembly GCA_040770845.1). GTDB lineage: Bacteria > Cloacimonadota > Cloacimonadia > Cloacimonadales > Cloacimonadaceae > Cloacimonas. Next base: position 15,184 of record JAXGIH010000019.1, on the reverse strand, counting down.
TATTTTGTATAAACTTTCTCTCAAATATGTTCATATCAGCTAAAGCATCAAACAAATCCTTAACCCATATATGTTCTGATACAATGGTTAAGACACCGGATGGTTATAGAGTTCAGATTAGACAAATAGTCCAACCTGAAGAAGAAGCGAAGAAAAATTTATTCTCTATTGGATATCCAAATTCATAAAAACATAGCTACTCAAAAATATAGATTATAGTGTCCCAAAAATAATTCACCTAATTTATCAATACTATCACTTTAGCTAAAAAAATGCTAAACTTGGAGTTCGGAGTCACCATTGCTTATATAACTTTTACACAATACATAACTTCCTTAATAGTGAGGACTAATGACGATGAACTAAATTGTTTGAGGGTGAGATAATGAGATGAAAAGCGAGATTGACCGATCCGAATATATGAAGTCCCCATCATTTCTTGTGGGAGTAGGAAAAAATTGGTTTGAAGCACACTAAAGAATGAAAAATGTAAAGCTAAAAAAGCTAATAAATCCTCTTCATCCCATACCTATTAAATCTGTGTAATCTGTGTTATCTGTGAGCGATAATCTTTTTTAACTCTTTTCTGCATTTTCGCTATGCTTTAGTCGTTCCCTCCAATGTGATTTTTTCGGAAAGCGGAACATCCAATGAATCAGGAAAATGAGCAAGACAACAATTACAGCCCCGATAACTAAGAGAAACCAGGGAAAATCCTTTTGCAATTCAACAGTCATTAATTCCTGTTTATGCCACATTTTACGGGTATCAAAACTCCAGGTAACAGTCCCGTTTTCCCTATCCACATTTTCCGGTAGAGCATTGGTAGAAATAATTTTCCAGGGAAGATGAACTTTGTATGTCCAAACAGGATTTTCGGGTTGCAGCAAACCCAATATATCTTCAATACCTTCTTCTTCCTGTTCCTGGCTTCCAAGTGCAATTCTGCGTTTGAAAGTAATTCTTCTGCCTGGCTCTTTATTTAAGGTTATTTTCCCCCAAAAATCAGCAGCACCTAATTGATCGTTTACATTATTGAAGGCCTCAATGCTTTTAAACTTGAAATTGATAGTGTAAATAACATCAGGACCTTTTCTATGAATGTCGTAGGATTGTAAATTGATACCTGGTAATGCTGCTTTACGCATAATTTCTTCCGGATTTTCATAAGGTGAACGATGAACTACACGAATAGTTGCATGTCCTGAACCGTTACGGTTAATCCATAGTTCTTCATCGTATTGAACGCATCCAGCTAAAAGCAGAAGCGCTAACAGCAGTATTACAAGGCGTTTCATTCCCCAACCTTTTTCCTAATTTAATGCTTTTAAAAGCATAAAAACCAAAAGCGTTTTTTTTGGCAAGAAAATTCTTGATTATTAAACGGTAAAAAATTCTTGCTTGACAAAACTATCAATCTATCATAACAAGGAAAATGCATATTAACTTAAGGAGGAATAAGATGATAGCTTTAAGACAAATGTGGCATTGCCCGATTTGCGGAAATGTTGTTGAAGTAATTTATGTTGGCGGTGGCGAATTAGTTTGCTGTGGTCAGCCAATGCAATTACTTACAGAAAATACTGTTGATGCCGCAGTAGAAAAACATATACCCGTCGTAACGGATTTGGGAGATAAAATTGAGGTCTCCGTTGGAAGTATCCCTCATCCGATGGAAGAAAAGCACTATATTACCTGTATTGAAGTGCTCACGGAAAAAAAGGTTTTACGCAAAGAACTGAAGCCAGGAGATGAACCTAAAGCAAAGTTTTGCGTGAAAATGGACAAAGTTATTGCTGTGCGTGAATATTGCAATGTTCACGGTTTATGGAAAGCATAAGCAATTGAAGGAGGAAAATATGCCCAACAAAGAAACCAGAACTGCCGAAAATCTGATGAAATCCTTTGCGGGAGAAAGTCAAGCCAGAATGAGATACCTTTATTCAGCTAAAACAGCTAAGAATGAGGGCTTTGAACAAATTTCCAATATCTTTACAGAAACCGCGGAAAATGAAAAAGAACATGCCAAGATATTTTTCAAACATCTGCAAAAACTGGGTCTGGAAGGCGAAATTATCAATATTATTTCATCCTATCCCGTTGGCTGGTCTGCAGATAGCACACTTAAAAATCTGGAGTATGCAGCTAAGGGAGAAAATGAAGAATGGACAGAGCTCTATCCTCTATTCGCTGATGTGGCTGAAGAAGAAGGTTTTAGTGATATTGCCCATTCCTGGAGAATGGTAGCTAAAGTGGAAAAAGAGCATGAAAAGCGTTTTCGCAAGCTCTATGATAATGTGAAAAATAAAAGAGTGTTTATCCGCGAAGAAAAGGTCTTCTGGAAATGCCTGAACTGCGGTTATATACATGAAGGAACAGAAGCTCCTACAATATGTCCTTCCTGTAGTCATCCTCAAAGTTACTTTGAACTTTTTAGGGAAAACTACTAAACTCTCAAGGAGACAATAAAATGCAGAAATATCAATGTATGGCTTGTGGATGGATTTACGATCCTGCCGAAAACGACAACATTCCTTTTGAAGACCTGCCCGATGATTTTGTTTGCCCGGAATGTGGCGTCGGAAAAGATATGTTTGAACCCTTGGATTGAATAACCACCTTTGCTTAACCGGGGAGAATCACATCTCTCCCCGGTGGTTTTTATAATAACTGAACAATTGTGAGGTCATAAATGCAACGCGAGGACTTTGAAGAAATCCTGAATTTTGCTATATCTCGTGAACAGGAAGCAATTAAATTCTATCAGGATTTGCAAAACCAGGCTCAATTCCAGGATCAGCAAGAAATGCTAAAAGAACTGGAAGCAATGGAACAAAACCACATAACAATAATTGAAAAGCTACGCCAGACAGGTGTTAAAGACGAAGATATTCACAAAACCCCCAATTTGAAAATAAGCGAATACATTACAGCTGATCCGGAAACTTTAGACCTAAACTATCAAAATATACTTATTAAAGGTATGAAACGCGAAGAAACATCCTTTCTGCTTTATTCCGAAATGAGCGTAAAATTTCCCGATCCTGAAATATCTACCCTTTTCAGACGCCTTGCTGCAGATGAAGCACAACATAAAAAATACTTTGAAAATTTATATGACGATTGGATGCGGAAAGGAAATTGAAACTTGCTCTTGATACTACTCAAAATTTCGGTTCCATAGCTTTAGCAGACGAAAAGAGGATTATTTACTCCGCCTATTTTGACATTAAAATAACCCATAGCGAAACCTTGATGCCGGCAATTGACTATGCTTTTCAATTTTGCAATGTAGAGCGGAGGGAACTGAAAGAAATCTATGTATGCATTGGTCCTGGTTCTTTTACCGGATTAAGAATTGGCTTGGCAACAGCCAAAGGAATTGCTTTTGCTTTGGGTCTCCCTCTTTATGCGTTTTCTTCTTTGGAACTTTCTGCTTTACCGGCAAGTCGTTTAGGTAAGAACATTTTATCTGCCATAGATGCTAAAATGGAAGAAGTGTATTTTGCCTATTACGATCAGGCAATTAAAGAAATTATTCCTCCTGCGATTATGAAACCAGAAGAACTTTGCCAATTGCATTTAAACGATTTCATCCTTTGCGGAAGCGCTACGGAAATGCTTAGTCCCTTATTACAAAAAGCCGGATATAACTTCCATAATCTTAATCCTATTATGAAAATACCTTCTGCAGCAGGACTTTTTTTCTTGCCAGAAATGCTGCCGGAAAAATATGTTCCCCAAGACATTGAAGATTTGGAACCAATGTATTTGAGAGAAGCCCAAGCGCAGGTTAAAATGAAGAAGGAAAATTGAAAAAAGTGAGAGGGAAAACAAAGAGATAAAGAGAAAAAGAGAAGAATTTTATAATTATTAATTTAATAATCCGTGTTTATCCGTTAAATCTATGTTGCTAATACATATTTTCGGTGTCTTCAGTGTAATAAGGAGAATATAAAATGCGAAAATCAATACTCTGCTTACTAATGCTAATCGTTAGCATCTCTATTATCTATGGAGATTACTTTGTCAATTTTGAAGGGACAAATGAAACAAAAACTGCTTATGCCTCAGGAAAAGAAACATTAAGCGGACTCTCCTGGAATATGACAGAGGCATTAATTGTCAATTTAGCATAGCGACTGGAAAAATGGAACTCGTTCTGCCCGACTGCGGGGTCGTAGTACTCTTCAGCAATGACAATGCTGGAAAATAAAACTAACGGTTTAGGAACTCTTTCTTTATTATCGTCGTTATTCAACTGAAGCACAAGTTGACTGGAAAGTTGAATACAGTGTTGATAATGGTAGTTCCTGGACTCAAATTGGTTCTCCTTTTACAGCTCCTGCCAGTGATACACCCAGTTTATTTTCCGAACAGGTAAATGTAAGCGGTAATGTTAGAATTAGAATAAAACGAGCTACGGAATCAGGAACATCGGATAAACGCTTAAATATTGATGATATAACCTTAACAGATTATACTGCTGCAGAACCGACTCTTATTCTTGATCCTACTGTTTTAATAGGATTTACTTATGACCTGGGAGAAGGACCTTCTGCTTCACAATCATATACCTTATCCGGAGCTTATTTAAGTCCTTCATCCGGTAATATAACTATCACCGGTTCCAGTAGTTTTGAGGTCTCTTCTGATAATGTAACTTTTTCTAATAGTTTCTCTTTACCTTATAGTGGAGGCACTCTTTCTCCTGCAACTTTATATGTGCGTTTGAAAGCAGGACTAAGTGAGGGTAATTATCTAAATGAAAACATCACTCATAGTGGAGGCGGTGCTTCAGTTTTCTTGGCTGTTAGTGGATCTGTAACTTCCACCTCTGTTTTACTCACTGCAGAGGGTTATTTGGAAGATTTCACCTCCTTTATTTCTCTGGAAAGTTTGCCTTCCGGATGGACTTTAAGTGACCAATATACCTACGGAGGGGATTTTGGAACAGGTTCTACAGGTGGATTAAGAGGTAACGGAGTTTTGGGAATTCAGCTTACGGCTTCGGCTCCCAATAATGCTTTAACTGCCACTCTTACCTTAAAAAATCAAACCGGAGCTACTATCAATAACCTTAATGTTGGCTATCAGGGAAAAGTTGCCAGAACGGATCAGCCAGGAACTCCCAAATGGGTAGTCAGTGTAAACGGAACCGAAATTCCTGAATTGGAATATTCTACAGCGGAAGGAATTAATCAACAAAAAAGTGCAATTGTAACCGGTTTAAATGTAGCTGTAGAAGAGTATATTATTATTCAATGGTTTACAACGATTGCAGGAACCAGTGGAGCCAGAAGACAAATTGGCATTGACGATGTAAACATCAATACTAATATTCCAGTTAATCCCCTGATCAATGTTACAGCCAATTTAGTTACTTTTCAAACAGTTCAAGGTACACCCTCCGAACCGCAAAGTTATTTTCTCAGCGGAATTGACCTTAGCCAAAATATCAATATTTCTGCTCCCAACGGTTTTGAGATTTCTGTAGATGGAGGTTTAACTTATGCTACCTACACAAGTGTTCTTTCTACTTATGAAGGAAATGTTTTTGTCAGGATGACTGGAACTGCTGTCGGAACTTTTGGCGGAAACATTATTCATACCAGTTTGGGAGCTACGGATGTTTATCTTCCTGTAGCAGGAATAGTTACCGGAGCAACTGGTTATGCTGTTGATTTATTCTTTTCCGAATACATTGAAGGGACCAGCTATAACAAAGCCATAGAAATATTTAATGGAACGGGTTCGGCAGTAGATTTATCCGACTATAAAGTGGAGTTATATACAAATGGTTCAAACACTGCGAACAATACTTTAGTGCTCAGTGGAACCCTGGAAAATGATGATGTATATGTTATTTCCCATCCCAGTGCTAATGCTGATATTTTAGCTGTTACAGATCAAACAAATTTGGTAACTAATTTTAACGGTAACGATGCCTTAGCCCTCATAAAAATAAGCACGGGAGCTTATGTTGATATTTTCGGTGTTATCGGAAACGACCCTGGAACTGCCTGGTTAGGTGAAAACAATTACACTACTATAAATTCTACCTTGGTAAGAAAGTCCTCTGTAGCTCAAGGAGTATAACTCAAAAATCCAACGGCACAGGTGCTTACGCTTTTACTACTTTGGTTACCGAATGGGATTTATACCCTGTGGATACAATAGACAATCTTGGCTTTCATAATTTCGCTGCTACACCTCAAGAAATAGAACCACCAACAGTGCAAGTTTCAAATTTAATTGCTTATCCTGGCAATACGGATATAACTTTGGAATGGACTCGGGAAATGGAGCAAGAAGATTAATTAAAATCAATACTATCAATTCATTTACCCCTCCTGTTGACGGTAGCAATCCTACTGCCAACAATGTTTACAGTGGCAACGGAGAACAGGTTATCAATGGAGCAACTCAAATTGTGGAAGGAATTCCGTTAAATGGTTGTAATGTATCCGGTCTACATATTCTGCAACTACATATTGGTTCAGGAGTTATGAATACAACGGTAGTGGCATTAATACTGTTATAATACCATTGAGGCAATAAACAATCCTATTTCCGCAACTACAACAAATACCCAAAAGCAGTGGCTATTATGCCGGAATTACAGGCTATGGAAACACGCTGAAGACAAATCTGCATAATTTAATCTTCGGACAACACATACCACTCGTTATTCTTATGATGCTTTGTGGATTAAATTGCCCTACACGGATGAAGACCCTAATAATACTGATAATATTATTGAAATATACACCGGTTGGAGTGTTCCCAAATCCTATTATGGAGGAGGAACTTCACAATGGAATAGAGAGCATACCTGGAGTAAAAGTCATGGTGATTTTGGGGAAACACCCCCGGCAGGAACGGATTTGCATCATTTGCGTCCCTGCGATTCTACTGTAAATTCTGCCAAAAGTAATAAGGATTTTGATTATGCTCCGAACCCTTATATTGATTCTTCACCCTATAATGGTTACTCTTCAGATACTGGCTGTAAAACCTCTACTTATGCCTGGGAACCGAGAGATGAGGATAAAGGTGATGTTGCCAGAATGATTATGTATATGGCAATCCGTTATGAAGGAACCGACACTTCTTTTGATCTGGAAATTGTAGATAATACAAATACCAGCGGACCTAATTATGGAAAGCTTTCTACTTTACTGCAATGGCATATTATTGATCCTCCGGATGCCCGTGAAATGCAACGTAATAATCGTATTCAGGAACTTCAGGGAAATCGGAATCCCTTTATTGATGAGCCAATGTATGCCTATCAAATTTGGGCTCCTATGCCTTTAAATCCCACGAATATTACTCAGACAGGTTTCACTGCTAATTGGACAGCTCCCATTTCTGCTACAAAGTATTATTTTCAGCTGGCTACTGATGCCAATTTTACGAATATTGTTCCCGGTTATGATAATCTGGATGTGGGTTTGACCCTTTCCCGCAATATCAGTGGTTTATCTAATGGGTATACTTATTATTATCGTTTGCGTTCCTATTTTACAAGTGGTTACAGTATGTATTCACCTTATCAGGAAGTTACTCTTACCTTACCTGCATCGGCACAACTTTCTTCCGGAACCGCATTAACGGAAGGAAACCTGAATGGAGCTATTTTACAATTGACTTTAACCAATACCACCTGGAGAGATAACACCTTGCTGATTAGTAGTTTTACTCTAAATAATGCTCCTGCAGGTCTTTCTCTTTTAAGCGTGCAATATCTCAGTGCTACAGCCGCTCAAATAGTTTTAAGCTTTGATAATACCGATTTTGACGCTAATATTCTTAATTTTAGCGTTACCATCAATGCTTTAGAAATAAATAATGGCTCCAATCTAACTACCAACACTTTAACGATTATAGCTTATATAGAATGCCCTCTATCCATACAGATTCAGGGCTCGCAGTTGATATTAAATATCCAAGAGGTCTCCGGCGCCAATCTTTACAAGGTCTTTTCCAGCACTGATCCCTACGGTGTTTATACGGAAATAAGCACCAGCGGAATTTTTGATCCTCTTGTTCCCAATCGTTGGAGTTATACTATTCCTGCTGATGAACGCAGATTTTACAGGTCTGCTGCTGTCCGCAATCCTTAATGATCCGGAGTTGACAAGGTTTTTGGGTTGAGAAGGGTTAGAGGGTTTTGAAGGTTGAGAAAGTTTAGAGGGTTGAGAGGGTTGAGAGGGTTGAGAAGGTTTAGAAGGTTTAGAGTGTAGAGAATGTTTTAAAGTCGAGGGCGATACAATGATGGCGATGGAAAGCGTGTCACCGCCGGGGAAAAAGTTTGCGGTGTTTTCAGTATCAGAAGATTGATTTCAAACCATTAGGCGATTACAAACAGATGGGATAAGGCGTAGCCGTTGGAAAAAAAATGAGAGGTTGAGTATTTTAGAAGGTTGAGATTTCAACGGTGTCAGAGGCTGATTACAACTACAACGATAACATGTGTTCTGGAAATGAAAGTCTGGCTCTTTTTTCACCATATCTGGAAAAATAAGCTCCCCAGCGACACAATGATGTAGAAGGAGGCGTAAGCCCCTCTGAAATCACACGATGTAAACAGTGGGAGGTTTTGACTTACAATTTTCACTTACCAATATTCTACACCTCGCAATCATTTTTAACATATAACCGCTTTTTTTATTGGTCTCCAAACCGAAAATTTGTGAGTTAAAACAGAAACAAAATAGTTGTGTGTGAATCTCTGCTTTTTTGCGTTATGCAGCGGATGAGATTCCCATATCATTCCCATATAGCGATATGGGAATGATATGGGAGTCATATCGGAGTGTTATTGAAATAATTTTGGGATTTCTTTGGGAATGATATTTATTCAGTGATTTTGTTTTGACTCACAATTTCTCGCATTTATTAACCAGTTGCAGATTGGTTGTAAGTGAGAAAAGAATGTGGGGTGTGGCTACATTGAATGTAGATGAAAATTGTGAGTTAAAACAAGAAGCAAGCACACTTGCTACCGGCTTTTCGCCAACCCTCAAATTAATTTTTGTTTTAACTCACAATTTTTAGGTTTGTAGACCAGTTGTAAAGCAGTTGTAAGTGACAATGATTGTGGGGTGGAGCGACATTTAAGGCAGGTGAAAAATTGTGAGTCAAAACATCCCAGTGATTAAATCGTGAATTTTACGAGGGGCTTACGCCACCATCGCTATATTTGTGTCGCTCTGACGGGCTCTAGCGAATTAACAAATCTCAACCTACTTAAACCTCCCTCAACCTTCTAAACCCTCTCAACCCTCTAAACCCTCTCAACCCTCTAAACTCTTTAAATCCTCTCAACCTTTTAAACCGCTTCTCAATCCTCTAAACCTTTAAACTCCTCAACCTCTAAACCTCTCAACCTCTTCTATTTAGTTCTGTTCAGTAGCAGATTTCAGATAAATCAATACCTGCGTTGCTATTTCGCCTGTAAAATCATCATCACTGGTGCCAATTAACATTTCCTGTAAATAAATTTCTTCCTTATTTTCAAGCCTTTTGGGATAGTCGGAAAATTCTGTTCCTTTTTTACTATGTTTATGCAAAAAACCCAAAAGCAATCTTCTTTCTTCTTTATTGAACAAATAATAGGGATCGTCAATCAACATAATCTTCGGTTTCAAGAGCAAGACCGAATAAAGCAAAAACTTGCGTTCTGCCGGGCTTAAATATGCAGGTCTTAATTCCCATCCGCAATTCAAATTCAGCTCTGCCCATCAAAAGTTTCAGTTCTTGTTCAAAAGCATTCCCGGCCCTCGCTGGCAAACCTTTTATTCCAAGGCAGAAGTAAATTCTCACATAAGGAAAGATTGGAAAGCATTATCCCTACCATCAAACACGATGGAAAAGGTGGAAATAAGGGAATTTTGCTTACAATATCCTCCAGGGAAATGCCATCCAGTAAGATATTACCGCCATCCAAATTCATACAATCCCATTAAAGCTGTTAAAATGGTAGATGAATTACTTTTCACAGGGATCATAAAGCACAGTACAACCATCTGTGGTAAAATTAAGATTGAAATTGTGTAATAAACCATTTATAGAAACATTCTTAAAGGCAATATGCACTATGCACCTATCCAAAATAGCCAGGAAATAATTATATCCAAAATAAGCACGGAAAAAATAGAAATAACCACTGCCTTGATAGTGCGTTGCGGAACCTTCCGTTGATGCCCTGTAAACACTCATCCCTTCATAAGAGGCAGTTATGGCTATTACAAAGCCGAAAATAACGGATTTGGAGGATGATCATAAAAATATCGGGTAGGGTTAAAACGGATAAAAATCATTCATAAATGCACCAAATGCCAAATGACTAAAAAACTGACAAAAGCCAACCGCCTAAAACAGCAATTATATTGAAATAAAGGGTTAATACCAGCATAGAAATTACCATTCCCAAAATGCGCGAAACAACAAGATAACCCATCGTATGCGATGTCAAAGGATTTCAACAATTGCATTTCCCTGTTCACAACCATATTTCCCAACTCGGTAGAAATCGCTGTTCCACTTCTGGCTATTACTACTAAAGCGGTTATAATTCCACTTAATTTTCTTCCAACTACAACCCTCACCAAAATTATGTGCACCCAAATCCCCTGCCCGAAATTGCTCAAAAAGCATAACCCTGCATAATGGTTAAACAGCCAATTGCCAAAGCAATAAAACCGATTAAAGGCAGCGCTTCCACTCCTGTAAACAAAATTTGCCGAATAACCACTAAAAAACTTACATGCCTGTTATGTCTGATATGCAATAACTCGGTTACTGTTTTAAAAACAAAAAAAGTCCCCAAGGGACTTTTTTCTATTGTGTTGCATAAGTTACATCACTGCTCTAAAAGTTTGTTATTTCCAGAATAAGCGCTCTTATTTCTTTAAGGAAGTATACCGGGTAGAAAAATTAACTACGACAAAATATTCGCCATCAGGAACATAATTGCCATAGTTATCAGTCCTTTCCCAATTTAAATAAATGTCCTTACCCACAAAACCTTCGTATAGATCGCAAATAACTTTGCCATCACAGCTCTGAATCTGAACATTGATATTAAGAGGAACAGACACAGCTAAAGAAATTACACATTCCTTAAACATAGGATTGGGAGTAATATCAAAACTCTCAACAGGAGAACCCTTATAAGCATACCCAGCTGTGGCTATCAACATTAACATTGCCATCAGCGCCAGAATGAGCATCGTTTTTTTCATTTTATTCACCCCTTATTTAATGCCTAATTAAAAAGCAAGTTTCATTCCTCTTTGCTATTAAACTTATCTTCTATCAGTTTTATCGCTCCTAAAACTCCTGCTTTATTGCCGTTTATTGCTTTAGCAACCTTTAATTTAATACTATGTGCCGGCGGTAATCTTTTTTTAATTTCTCTTTCCAGTTCCTCTATATAATATAATCCCAAATCCATAGCTCCGCCACCAATAATTATTATTTCCGGATCAAGACAGGTTGCAAGACCGGATAATGCAGTAGCTAAAAAAAGTTGACCCTGTTTAATGTAATCCCCTACTAAAGTATCAGTTTCTTTTATAGCAAGGATGGCAGGTAAATCCATTTCTGCATAACAAGGATTTTTTAATGCCAAACGGCGGTGTAAACCTTCTCCTGAAGAATACGCTTCCAAACAGCCATTTTTCCCACAATTACATCTTAATCCTTTATCCACAATGCAAATATGACCCAATTCTCCGGCAAAACCGTAAGCCCCGTGATAAATTTTGCCGTCAATAACTATTCCGCAACCGATTCCACTGCCGACAGTAACACCAATAACATAATTCTTTTTTTGCGTATACGACTCGGCTAAAGCCATCAAATTGGCATCGTTATCAAAAGCGAAAGGAATATTACAATTTTCGGGAAGCAATTCACGCGGATGGTGCTCCACCCAAAAAGGCAAATTGGGATTGTTTTCTGTTACCAAACCCGTGGTTTTATCTATTGCACCAGGTATTCCAATTCCGATTCCTCTTATATTGTTAAGCCCGATTTTACTGTCAACATCGTTAAACAACTCTTTCGCCACAGCAAAGAAGTCATCTATGTTTTTCCTTTGCAGAACAAGGGTTTGGTAGGACTGTAAACCTTCTTCACAATTTCCCCAACCATATTTAATACTGGAACCGCCAATATCTATGCCTAAAAATATATCCATTGGTAACCTTATTATTTAATTTTGTCTAAACTGGGGTGGGTGATGGGATTTGAACCCACAACGCCCGGAACCACAATCCGGTGCTCTGCCGTTGAACTACCTCCACCACAATTTATTTATCTATTATCTGTAACAGAACCTCAAATGGCACGCCAGAAGGGATTCAGACTGACCCGCAGTAGAAGGCTGCTGCTCTATCTGCACAGGCTACTGGCGCTTAAAAGAATTTTGGTAGCGGCGCAGGATTTGAACCCCGGACCTGCGGATTATGATTCCGATGCTCTAACCAGCTAGGCTTCTACTTTTCTTTAATAAGATAGTCTAAAGCTTGTACCGGGATGACAAATCCAATTTTTTTGCCCTTTAATAATTACCCTATTTCAAAAAAGTCCGCCTTCTAACAGCCAAACTCTAAAAAAATGGTAGCGAGGAAGGATTCAGACCTTCGACCTTCAGGTTATAAGCCCGACAGGCTACCAGCTGCTCCACCTCGCGTTAACAATTTTTCATTAAATTGCAGAACCCTATTTCTGTCAAGCAAAAAATTCCAGAGAAGATATTACTTACTCGTTAACAAAAATTCTAACAACGGAGAAATCCTTCATTCGGTATATAAGTCAGGAGTTATTAATACCTTTGATAACATAATCGCTTAAGAAATCTTGAACGAGCATGATAACTCATGTGGAGCATTAACTACTGCTGTGTAATCTACATAAAATAAGCGGTCGAGGTCCCAACTGCCAAACAAATTTGGGGCTAAAATAAAAGTTATTTCAGTAATGATGAATCCTGACTTTTTACTCTTTCATTTTTTATTCTTGGATGTAATTTGAGGAGGACAAGAAAACGACGGGGACATCGTTTTTCCTGATTGGGTCTCGCCACCCTCTTTTTCGGTTGCTTTTTTCCCTGTATTTGATTATTATGTTATAAGCAGGGAGGTTAATACAAATGACGTGCAAAAGATAGTTATCGGATGGTGATAGCAGCTGAAATAAGAGCACAAAAGATGTACCAGGCATTAGCAAAGAGTTTTGCCAAGCCCGAAACCAGCAATGTATTCAAGGAACTGGTCGTTTTAGAAAAAATGCACGAAGAAAAGGTGAGGTCTGCTTTTGCCAAAGAGTTTCCCGGGCAAACAATAACTCTACAGGAAGAACCGATTAAAGAAATGCAAGGTGTAAATTGGAATGATCCGCAGGAGGTCTTGGAATTTGCCATCACCAAAGAAGAAGAATCCGTTGAGCTCTATAAAAATATGGCAGAGCAGACCAGGGAACCGGAAATTAAGAAACAACTACTGCAATTTGCCAAAGAAGAAGAAGGTCACAAGTCAATTTTACTTTCGGAAATTCAGCGTTTGCAGGGTGCTTTACAGTGGTTTGATCCTTCCGAATTATCCGGATTGATGGAGGATTGAGCTTTTAGATAATGGCAAATAAAGATCAAAGCACTCTTTTTGATAGAGAAGAATTAAGCACTAAGACAGTTCCGCTGGCTGAAAAATTACGTCCTCAAACGCTGGAAGAGCTATTGGGTCAAACGAAGCTGATAGCTGAAAATTCGCCTTTAAGGCAGATGATTGAAAGTGGAGAGTATCATTCCTTTATTTTATGGGGTCCTCCAGGTAGTGGAAAAACAACCATCGCCAGGATTATAGAGAAAAACAGCGGTTACAATTTTATCCGTTTTTCAGCTGTTCTTGCCAGCATCAGTGATGTAAAAGCAGTGATGAAAGAAGCGGATTATCTGCATCGGACGCAAAACAAGCGCAGTATTTTGTTCATTGATGAAATTCACCGTTTTAATAAAAGTCAGCAGGATGCCTTTTTGCCCTATGTGGAAAGTGGAGCCATAATTTTAATCGGAGCAACAACGGAAAATCCATCTTTTGAAGTGATTCCGGCATTGCTTTCCCGGTGCACTGTTTTTGTGTTGGAGCCCTTGAATGAAAATGACCTGAAAATAATATTGAAGCGCGGTTTTGCAGAATTGAAATTGGAAGAGGATGAAGAAGTTATAAACTGGATGGCACAAAATGCCGGAGGTGATGCCAGAAGGGTTTTGAACGATTTGGAACTGGTTTTGCCTTATCTGCAAAAGAAACCGCATCCGAAAACTGAGGAACTGGCAAAATCCCTGGCAAAAAAGACAATGTTCTACGATAAAAACCGCGAGGAACATTATAACCTGATTTCCGCATTACATAAATCGCTAAGAGGTTCAGACCCGCAAGCGGGACTTTACTGGCTGGCAAGAATGTTGGAAGCAGGGGAAGACCCTCGTTATATTGTGCGTCGTTTGATTCGTTTTGCCAGCGAAGATGTGGGTTTGGCAGATCCGAATGCTTTGGTTCAGGCAATTGCAGTAAAGGAAGCGGTTCTTTTTATAGGAATGCCTGAAGCAAGCACTGCTTTAGCTCAATTGGTGGTTTATTTGGCTACTGCACCTAAAAGTAATGCCCTCTATACAGCTTATGAAGAAGCAGCGGAAGATGCCAGAAAAACAAGTCACTACGGTGTTCCTTTGCATATTAGAAATGCGCCCACGCAATTGATGAAAGACCTGAATTATGGTAAGGATTATCATTACGACCACGAATATGAATATAAGTATTATTACCAGAAGTATTTCCCCGAACAGATGCCGGAAAAGATATATTATAAACCAGGAACTTACGGTTTTGAAAAAGAAATTCAGAAACGGATTGACTGGTGGGCTAAACTAAAAAAGGAACAAAAATAAAGGGAGCAGCCAATGCAATATTAGATACTGACTCGAAGTCAACTTTATAATTCTTTGCCGCTGCTCCCAAAATTTGGTAACGCAATTTATAGTATAAACCGGAAAAAGAAAAAAGCAAGGGAAAAATGCAGAAATTTGAAAATATATTTTGATTAGAGGACAGATTGTAAGCATAACCCTTTCGTTGTCATAGGATTAACGATTCCAATATTTTTTTATCACCCG